>CANQFX010000009.1 GCA_947600015.1 uncultured Bacilli bacterium | reverse complement strand
GGTTTCTGCGTACCAAATATTTCATCTTCTGCAAGATCATCTGCAAAAGAAAAATATCCTTCTGTATTATAACGTAAATTTGCTATCATATTATTATATAACACGATTGCTCTACTGCCTACTTGCCTTTTGGTCCATTTCTTTTTTTCTTTTACCAAACTAATCTTTGCTTCTAATTTAGCCATTTTTTCTGCTCTTTTAAATAATTTTTTGTCTTGCTTTGGATCTTCTGCTGGCATATAATATTTAGAATCTATTTCTACCTTGGCATTTAAAATATTATTTTTATCTTCATTTAATTTTTCTTCTAACTTAGAAAGCCTATATTTTTTCCACTTTGCTCTTATCTCCGGAAAACTGGTAGGAAGCGTTCTGATTTTTCTTGGTAAAATCCCTTTTGGCATTTCTTTTGGTCGTGTCATCCTGCGTTCTTCAATTTCTTTTTCATTTATTATACTTGGTACTGCCATATTTATGACCTCCTTTTATATTATTCTGGTTTTGATAATTCTCGCAATACGTCTTTAATACGATTCCATTCTTCTTCGTCATCAATTCCTTGAAGTAATGGTTCTCCTGTAGAACGATCTACATTAGATACATAAACGGTAACATTTCCGTTTTCATCTTTTTCATCCTTTGTATATACAATATACTCATTTTTATTATCTTTAAATTCAAAAGCAAAAATTACCTCTACTTCTTCTTCAACTCCGTTTTCATTCAATATCGTCATCATTTGTTTCTCTGGTACTTGATTTTCTACGTTTTCCATAAAAACCTCCTTCTATTCTATCTATCATCTATTTTAACATATTTTGACAGAATTACAAGAGTTTATCTTATTTTTTTCAATAAAAATGTTTTCGCTCCATAATGACAATAATTTTCTTTATACTCATCTAAATATTTAATATCATTTATTTTACTGGCCTTTTTTGAATTACTATCATAAAATCCTTTTAGTCTTACTTTATCTTGACAATAATCACCAAAAATATAATCAAAAGGATCAAAGTAATCTGTTATTTTTTCCGCTAATTCATCGCTGTTGAAATCTTTTTTATCAGTATAAATAATCTCATATTTGACGTTATTAATTTCTATTTCTTTCATAGTTTCACCTTCTTTTTTCTATTATATCACAAATTAAGAATTATTTTTATTTTTCATTGGCAAAGAATAGATATTAGAATTTTTATCAATTCCCTCTAAATAATATTCTGGTACTTTCCCTTGAATAATTTTCATCGTAAGTGGGGCTTCTAATTCAATAGTAGCACTTTTACTCATCGTTGGCATGCTAATTTGTTCTTCCACCATCACATGAACATTCACTTCTAATACTAAATTGTTAATTCCATAACTGCTTACCTTTGTATTCAAATTTGACTGAACTTGTCCTAAAAAAGTCATACGCACAGGAATGGTAGGACCAATATTAATAAATAAAGAATTTCCCCGCAAAGAACCCATTGGAATTTCACATAAAACGCCATTTTTTAATTTTGTAAATTTTCCCACTTTAAAACTATCAGAAATATTGAGTCCTTCTGTCTTTCCATCTTCTAAGTTTTGTAAACGATATTGAATTTTTTCGGTTATCTTTTTTAAAATCTGATTTACTTTTTTCGTATTATAATCTAATATTTGAATTTCTCCTTCTTCTCCCGTTACAATTTCAAATAAGTCCTCCTCTAATTCTTCAGAAAGAATTTCATTAACAGCATAGTTTACGACATTACTGGCAAATCGTTTATTTTCTACATTTAAATATCGATATAATATAGGACTTAAGCGCTTTCCTAATATTTGAAGTAAAAAAAAAGAAGAAATGATGGTCACAAACAGAGAAAAAAGAATTATTTTTCCTCTAGTTAAGGCATGCCGATTCTTACTAATATAACATCTTCTCCTATTTTCGTAATATCTTTCCATTTAATTTCCGTATCGCTTTCTCTATTTAAGGAAAAAAAATTTTTATTTGCCTCAATCACTAAGGATTCAATACTTCCATTTTCTAATACATTTACATCTATAATATTGCCAATATTTTTGCCATCGACCACATTGACAATATTTTTGGTTTGTAAATCAGATAACCGCATACCATCACCTACTTAAAAATCTTTCTAGTTTATTATATTATAAAAATTTCTGTTCTATGATTTACTTTAATACTTTCTTCAACTGTTTGATGGCCCCTTTTTCTAATCTAGACACTTGTGCTTGACTAATATTTAATTCCTCTGCAACTTCCATTTGTGTTTTTCCAATAACAAAGCGTTCATCCAAAATAAATTTTTCTCTTTGATCTAAATTATCAATGGCATCTTCTAACGCAAGTCGAGTGGAAAACTCCTCACTGTTTGTTTTTTTATCCTCAATTTGATCAAATAAATAAATGGTATCTCCTCCATCATTATATATGGGTTCTGACATACTGACTGGCTCTTTTAAAGAATCTAAAGCACTAACAACATCATAAGGAGAAACATCAAATTCTTTAGCAATATACTCTATGGTAGGCTCCTTTCCATATTTTAAATGGTATTCTTCTTTTAATCGTAACGTTTTATATGCCAAATCTTTTAATGACCTACTAACACGAATACTATTGTTATCTCGAATATAACGCCTAACTTCTCCCATAATCATCGGAACAGCATAAGTAGAAAATTTCACTTCATGTGTCAAATCAAAATTATCAATGGCTTTTAATAACCCAACACAACCAATCTGAAACAAATCATCCATATTATCATAACGATTATGAAATTTCTTTAAAATAGATAGCACTAATTTTAAATTACCGCGAACAAGCATCTCTCGTGCAAACGGATCATTTTCTTTCATCTTTTTAAATAATTCCACCATTTCTTCTTGCGTCAATACCTCAATATCACTCGTATTAATACCACTAATTTCAACTTTATATTTTGCCATAAAAATCCTCCTAACCATATATTGGTTAGAAGGTCTTTTTTTTATTCTAATCTTTTTCTAAATAGTCCCGCCCTTTATGAGGCTCTTCCATCCATAAATCATTATAATTCTGTTGCCGCAACACTTCATAAATTACAATCGCAACACTATTGGATACATTCAAAGCTCGTACTTGATTGCTCATCGGAATTCGCATACAATGATCTAAATTTTCTTTTAATATCTCTTTCGGAATTCCTGTAGATTCTTTCCCAAAAATAAAATATAATTCGTTTTTCTCTTCATTTTTATAATCAAAACTAGTATGAGGTTTTCTTCCATATCTAGTAAAGTAATAATAAATTCCTGGATTTTGTTGTTTAAATTCTTCAAAATTTTCATAGACTTGATATTCTAGTTTATCAATATAATTGACACCAGAACGTTTCACATTCTTATCATCTAACTGAAATCCCAAGGGTTTAATTAAATGAAGCCTCGTATTTGTCGCAACACAAGTACGCATAATATTTCCTGTATTTTGAGGAATTTCTGGTTCGTATAATACAATATGATTCATCGTTTACTCCTAATATGCTTGTTCACCAATTTTATTAATATCAATAAATTGTTTCGTTTTCGTAATAGTTAATTTTTCTTTTTCGGTTCCCTGTAAAATATTTTTTACTTCCCCATCCTCAAACATAATAATTGCAGGATATTTTTCTGTTAACTTTACTTTATATGGATAACTCTGATTAAACTTTTCAATAAATGACGTAATATCTGCATTACTCAAATTTAGATAAATAATTTGGTCTTGTAATGTTTCCTGTTCCACTAATTTTTTAAAATCTTTTTCATAATTTCTACAAACCATATCACTAGATGTACACATATAAATTACAGTAGTAGGATTTTCCATTACATAGTGTTCTAAATCTTCTGGCATAATTTCTGATAATGTTCCACGAATGACAGGGGTTTGTTTTTGATATTCATCATATACATGATACCACTTACAAAAATAGACAGTAAGAAGAATTCCTCCTAAAAAAATCAAGGCCAAAATCACGTAATTTTTCCAATGAATTTGTTTTTCTTTTTCCTTTTTTTCTGCCATAATCAACACTTCCTATCTAATTTTATTTTATCACAAAAAAACAACTTTTAATACTATAAAATCATTTCTTGCCTATTCTTTACAATCTTTTTTACTTCCTCTTTTTTTTCATCATAAAAATTAAACCGAACATTTACCTGATGCGTCCATAATTCTTCACAAGAAAAAGATTGGACTTGATTATTTAAAACATGTGTATGATTTCCATCAAAGTAAACAGCAAACATTCTATTTTTTCCATCGATCAAATAATTTTGGGAAGCCATGTTCGCAAGATCTAAAATATTTCCTTTTATAATCATATTCTCTACTTTTCCATAGGCAAGGACTTCAAATGAAAGTCCTCCTCCAAAAGTTTCTTGATATTGCTTAATAAAAGAAGCGATTTCTTCTTCTGATAATTCCACAGATAAAGTAATCGTTTTAAGCCCATACTTTGCTAAATAGTGTGCGGTATAAATATTTGTCACATTTAATTCATAAGAAGATAGAGCAATATTTTCTTTTTCAAATAGATAATAATTTGGCGTAATCATTCTTTCTTTTTTCTTTTTTAATGCATAAGGATAAGAACGAGGTAATAAATAATAGATTTGGGAATATTTTTTATATTTTTCATATAACGTATCATTTTCTACATAAATTCGATCTACACCAAGCTCTAAACAAGTCGTCAATTGTTCTTCTGTATGAACCAATGCTGTCATTTTAGGAACATATTTTTCTAATTTATTTTTCTTAAATACTACTTCATGAATTGGACAATCCTTTTTCCTTTCTATTCTTTTGAGCATCAGTTCTTCTACAACGTTTCTTCTTAACATATTCAGACTTTTGATGGAAAGAAAAATATCCGAATCACAAATAAGATTAATATCTTCACAGGAAAAAGGGGTTCCTCCTAATTTTTCTACTTGCTCTTTTATCCGCTCTTCTGTTATAGGATAATTTTTTGCTTTCTCTACAATTTCTCCTGTTTGCATGACAGAATGAATCCCATCATAAATGGTTATTTTTAAACAAGACCCTACTTTAGCTACCACTTCTATTTTCACAGGAATCTTTTTTAAAAGCGGTTGTTCTAGTTTTTTAATTAGCGAATAATCTAACGTTTTCATCACGATATCTTCTTTTTCTAATCCAATTTTATTATCGACATAACAGATCTGTTGCGCGAAAGAGGTAAGTTTCTTTTGCTCATCATATAAATAATTTACAATCATTCCTTTACGACTATTTAAAAAGCGGATACCATCTTGTTGTCTGAGAGGTCTTATTAATTTTATTTTTATTTTTTCTTTGGTCACCGCAATAACCTTGCCAATTTCTAATCCAATATGATTGGGAAAAGCAGAATGAATCAAATCTTTTGGCTCCGTTTTAAATAAATGTCCTTCAGTAAATCCTCGATGATATAAAGTTTTCAATTGCTCTGTTTGTTCTTCCAAATCTTCTTTTTTTTGTTTAGAATCCAAAAGATTACGATAAAACTGCGTAATAAAACCAACATACTCTTTACTTTTCATTCTACCTTCTACTTTAAAACTATCAATAGAACTTTGTTTTAATTCTTGAATTCGATGAGAAGTATTTAATTCTTTCATACTAAGCAAATATTGATTTTTTTTGACTACTTTACCATCCTTTACTAAGGTATAAGGAAGGCGGCAACTACCTACACACTCTCCACGATTTCCACTTCTTCCACCTAACATGCTACTCATAAGACAACATCCAGAATAACAAACACATAATGCCCCATGAATAAAAACTTCTTTTTCTATGGGAACATCGATTTGTTCAATTTCTTCTAATGTCATTTCTCTTGGCAATACAATTCTTTTTACTCCTAATTCATAAAATAACTGTGCTGTTTCCTTAGAACAAACATTAGCCTGCGTGGAAGCATGAATTTCTAAATTAGGAAATTTTTCTCGTAATAAACAAATCATACCAAAATCTTGTACAATAAGAGCATCTACCCCATTTTGATAAAGAAATTCTGCTTGTTCCAAAAAAGAGTCTACTTCCTTATTTTTTACCAAAGTATTCATGGTAACATAAAGTTTCACTCCATATAAATGACAAAGCGAAATTGCTTCTAACAATTCTTCCTTATCTAAGTTTTTCGCAAATTTTCTCGCTCCAAAATTTTTTCCACCTACATAAATCGCATCTGCCCCATGATGAATGGCTTGTTTTACACTATCCATATCTCCTGCCGGAATGAGTAATTCCTGTTTTTTCATCGCAATCACCTATTTCGGCTCTTATTATAACACACATTCTCCTCATAAGGACGATTTTAAATTATTAATTTCTTGATTTAGAGCATTTACCATCTTTTTTAACATGGCAATCTCATCTTCCGTACGAAATTCTGAATGGTTATTTTGTGTAGTTTTATCTGCACTTTTTCTTGTACTAGTAATAATTCCTCGTTCTTGTTGCACTTGTTTATAAAAAGCATTCGTACAAATCACTTGTGCAGTTAGCATTAACCAGTTTCCTAAAGCATTTTGTTCATTGGCCGTCAAATCATCAATTAATAAATAGCCCACGATGACAGCACTAGAAGAAAATGCTTTGGGAGAAATATTAGGAATTAGATTCATATCATTCCAACTCCTTTTCATATTATCATATGCATTTTCTTTTTGTATTATCTTTCAACTTTCTTATTTTATTTTACAAATGCAAGTTTTTTCTACTTCCGAATATACTTTAGTATGAATGAGGTAAATAAACGATTACAAGAAATTGAAATAGAAAACTTTGTTTGGATTATTTACCTGATATTAATTGTCCTTTCTTTTTATGGAAATTCACTAGAGAAGAAATATTTTTTAAATCAAAATTTATCAACAAAGGAACAATATCGAAAAATTACTATTTTCATTTTTAGTATTGCTCTTATCATCTATTTTTATTTTTTTAAAGATAGTTGGGACGCATGGAAGAATCTTACCTATTTTGATACAGAAAAAAAGAAGAACTTTACTACACTAAATTTCTTCGCTTCTTCTTTAATTTTAATTGCTGGAATAATCTTTTTATATATTGCAATTTCTGATACAGAATTAGAAACAGAAATCGCATTTACTTAATCAATGTTATTGAATCTTACTACTAGCAAAGTACCAATGATTAGACTCTTTATTGAATTTATAAGTCTGTGTAATTGTAGATGTTTTATCTAAATAATCATCTACTGATATAGTAGCATTTTGAATAGAATCATCATCAAATTGTAATGTTTGTAATAAAGTTAACTTAGCTGGTTCCTTATAAATAGAATAATGAAAATAATTTTTTTTCTCTATTTCATTGAATCCACTATCGCTAGTATAATAAATTGCTTTTTCTACTAGAGTAATCGTATCTCCTTTTTGTGTTGCTTTGATAATTTTTCGTTTGGTAATATTAGGCATTGGCCCTGAAGTTCCTCCAACTCCTGAAAATCTTACTTTAAAAGTATCACTAGTAGAATCATAAGATACTATACTCATTCCACTGCCATTAAAATTAACATTTTTTAATTGAAAAGAACTTCCCACGAAAGAACTTCTTTCGAATGATACTTTATCATCAAAATATGTTTTTAAATGTTGATCTAAAATGTTTGCTGGAAGTGTATAATATGGGATTCCCCATGAATCATTCTCCTGTGTTTTCGTAAAATTATCTTCTATTAAATCTACAACGCTAATAAACGCTAACTCTGCACCTGTAAAACTTTGATAGCCATTTTCTCTATTATTCTCATATGTAAATGGGGACAACACTTGATAGATTGTAGCAAATTTTGCATCATTAATTGAAATTTCTTCTTCTTTTGAAGAGGATTCTTTCTCTTTTTGTACTTCTTTTTTCGTCTCCTGGTTTAAAATCATTCCCTTATCATATAAAAAATAACCAATCATTCCTAAAATGATTAATATTAATAAGACAATAATACTAATGAATACCTTGCGACCTTTTTGACCATTCTGTTCCATAAAACACCTCTTTCTATGATAATCATTATACTATATGTTTGTTATATGATTGTAAACTTTTATTTCTAAACAAATTTTAACATGTAAACTTTACAAAAAAAAGAGAGTTTCCTCTCTATTCATAATTATCTGCTTTTACTTGCATAAAACTTTTTGGATGAGCACATACAGGGCAGACTTCTAAAGCATCTTTTCCTTCATAAACATATCCACAATTGCGACAAACCCAAATTTTATCTCCATCTTTATGGAATACTCTATCATCTTTCACATTCTTTAATAATTGTAAATATCTTTTTTCATGTTCTTTTTCAATTTCTCCTACTTTTTCAAATAGAAAAGCAATTCTTGTAAATCCTTCCTCTTTCGCAGTTGCGGCAAATTCCTTATACATTTCTGTCCATTCGTAATTTTCTCCATTAGCAGCATCTTCTAAATTTACTTCGGTTGTAGGAATATCTCCTCCATGCAATTCTTTAAACCAAAGTTTTGCATGTTCCTTTTCATTATCTGCCGTTTCTAAAAAGATTTCAGCTAATTGTTCATATCCATCTTTTTTTGCTTTACTTGCATAATACGTATACTTATTTCTTGCTTGACTTTCTCCTGCAAATGCAGTCATTAAATTTTGTTCTGTTTTACTTCCTTTTAACTCTTTTCCCATGTTTCTTACCTCTTTCTTTTCTATTATTTTCAAACTTTTTAACTAAGTTCTTCATTTATAATGATAACCATTTTATCTTTTCTTGTCAATTATTTAAACACAACTTTTTACCCGAAAGCATAAGATATAATAGGTGAATGTCATGAATACAAAACATCCTTTTTTCTGCAGATGTAATTACTGCAGACAAAAAAGAAGAGGCAGTATCTTCTACCTATCTGGAATTTTAATTAATTTAATTGTTATTATTTATCAATTGTTCTTACTTATCTTTATCACTACTCGTCTAAATGCGATTATTTTACTGTTCGAGTTTTTCTTCGTTGGTTTTTTGATCTTTTTTATTCTCTTTTAAAATAAATTTTCTTGTTTTCTTCATATAAGTAACAAGTTCTTTTACCACAATGGTATTTTGATAATGATCTTTTTTTAATTCTACTTTCCAAGGAAGGGCAAGTAAAGACAAAAACAAAGTCTTTTCTTCTGGTGTATAAGGATACCTACTTTGATATAATTCAAATAATGAAATCATCTCCAATTTATGATATTCTTGCTTATAAAAATTTAAAAAATCATAGATTACAATATCCTTTCTAGCTTCATCCCAATGAATCAAATAGGCTTGATTGGATGCCAAAAAATGATCTAAAGTAATATTGTTATGAATGAATACTTTTCTTTCTTTTGTCATATTTATTTTTTCTTGATACCACTGTTCTATCTTTTCTTTTGAAAAGTTTAAAAAGCGATAAATTTGATCCATATTTTTTATTAATAGATATTCCTCTGGTGCCATATAAACTTTGGTTTCTATATAATCCTGTAAATCCCAATAATAAGCATATAAATATTCAATTTTTTGTTTTGTTTCTTCATATATCTTTTTTACTTCATCTTTATTGATTTCCTCATAGGTCGTTGTTTTAATATGTAACATACTCATCGTATAAATTAAATCTACCGCTTTATCAGAAGAAGACAGTAATCTGTCTTCAATAAATGGATAAATTTCATAAGGATCCGTATCCTGATTTTCTAAAGGTAAATAAAAATTAAACTTGCGTGATTCTAGATAGTCAAATAATTCTTTTTTATGATTGTTCTTTTTCTTAATGACAAAAGTTCCACGATTGGTATCTACAATTTTAGTATGATTTTTATAATAAATACGTTGCGGTATTAGGTGATAGTTCGAAAGTAATTGTCTATGATTCATTATGAATTGTTGGAACGATAATTTTACTTCCTACCGTTAAATTAGACAAATCATTATAATCTTCTAATGCTTCTTTTGTCGTTTGGTATTTTTCTATCAGAGAAGAGATTGTTTCTTCTTGTCTTAAAATGTAGACAGAATAAGTAGAAAATGTTTCTTCACTATCTTTTAAAGATGAAAATAAAGAACCCATAGTCGCACTTTCTTTTTCCTTAACTACGATGGATTGTTCTTCCTCCATTTCTTCACGCTCCGTTTCCTCTAAATTTTTTTTCGGTAATTCTTCCTCTTGTTTTTCACCATCACATTCTCTTGTTTCATCATCAACTATTTCTTTCACATCTTCTACTTCTTTTTTCTCTTCTTCTTCTAAAATTTCTCTAACTTCTGTTTTAGCAGCAGGAATTTCTATCTCTTTTTCCTCCTCTTGCTTGATTTCTTCTATTTCTGCTTCTTCTACTTTCTCATCCCCTTCTACTTTAACATCAATATAACAAGCCATACGATCATCATCTTCTATTTCATAATAAAAGTCATCTATTTCTATTGTTGCGCTAGATAAATCTAATTTTTCCCCTAAAATAATATCCGCAGGAACTTTAAAATTAAATTGTTCTTCTAATCTAGATGCTTCTGTTAATTTATACGTCCCACGAATAGTAAATTCCCCTTCTACATTACTTTCATTGACAAACTTTAAATTATGATCTAAGGCAATGGATGTCACTTCCCCTATCATAGAAGGAAAATCTAATTTCTTTTCAAATGATATGATTTTTTTCATAGTTACCTCCTACCTCATAATATGAAAAAAGAAGAGTTCTTATTCTATGTTTCCTCTTCTTTTTCCTTTTTTATTTTTCTCATTTGTTTTTGTACTTCTTTACAAGAGCGCATTTTTTGAAAAGAGTACCATTTTGTATGGTCAATGATATCCGCTACTTTTCTTAAAAGTGCCTCTTTTACGGAATCTTCTAAATAAACATCAGGGAAGTGCCATAAATAATAATGAAGACTACTCAATAAATAAACATCATCAATCCCAGAAAAATCATTTTTGTTAACGGCATCTAATACTAAAGCATCTGCCAAAATAGCTTCTAAACAATCCGTTTCTTGCTCAAATTCGATTCCTCGAATCGTTTCTTGTGCAAACATATATAAATATCTTCTTCTTTCTTTCATATATTCATCTTCGCCTCTGATTTCATTTAAGTTTCCAAGAATATGATTAATCAAAGTACCGTTATTTTTATCTTTTAAAGAGAACCGATAAATAGAAATTACCTCTTTTACTTTTTCCATAAACATAGAATCTAATGAGAAGAACCCTGGATCTACTTTTAATAGTATATAAGTCGTATGCAAAAACAATTCATATCTTTTGGGATTTTGATAATACTCCGTCAACTCATCAATCGAATTACTAATTAATTGAAATTTCAAATTCAACATATTTTTAAATGTACGAACATCTAATTCATGTTCCAATATAATCACCTACTTTAAATAATTCTTGATAAATATCTTGATAATTTTTTACAAAAATAAATTCGATATCTTTAATTACATCTTTGGGAATTTCATCTAAATCTTTTTCATTTTCTTTTGGTAAAAATACTTTTTTTATTCCTGCTCGATGGGCTCCAATAATTTTTTCCTTTAAACCACCAATCGCAAGAACTCTTCCTCGTAAAGTAATTTCTCCTGTCATAGCAATTTTTTTATCAACTGTTTTTCCAATTAACAAACTAATTAAAGAAGTAGTAATTGTCACTCCTGCAGAAGGTCCATCTTTATTTACTGCACCTTCAGGAACATGAATATGAATATCATTTTCTTCTAATAATTTAGAATTCACTTGAAACCGTTTCATATTAGCTTTGATATAACTTAAAGCAATCTTGCATGACTCCCTCATGACATCTCCTAAAGAACCCGTTAAAATAAGTTCTCCTTTTCCTTTATAAAGAGTTGCTTCTACTGGCAGAATATCTCCTCCAAATACAGTATAAGCCATTCCATTCACTACACCAATTTCATCCCGATGAGAAGTTTCATTATAAAAATATTTCTTTTTTCCTAAGAAATGTTCTATTTGTTCTTTATCAATATGGTAAAAAGCAACTTCTTGATTGAAAAGTAAATTCTTTACAATCTTACGAAATAAAGTAGCAATCACTCGTTCTAACTCTCTAACCCCTGCTTCTTTCGTATAATTTTGGATCATCATCATTAAAGCATCATCTTCGATTTCTACTTGTAATGAGGTGAGTCCATGTTCTTCCATTTCTTTTGGCACAATATAGTTTTTAGCAATATCTAATTTTTCATATTCTGTATAACTAGATAATTCAATCATTTCTAAACGATCACGTAATTCGTAAGGGATTTGTTCTATATAATTTGCCGTTGCGATAAATAAAACTTTGGATAAATCAAATTCCTCTTCAATATAATGATCAGAAAATTTACTATTTTGTTCAGGATCTAATACTTCAAGCAAACTACTTGCGGGATCTCCTTTGATATCTTTGGTCATTTTATCAATTTCATCGATAATAAAAACAGGATTGGCTGTACCAGCTTTTCTAATTCCTTGAATAATGCGACCTGGGTTAGCTCCAATATAGGTTCGACGATGACCGATAATTTCTGCTTCATCATTAATCCCCCCTACACTAATTTTCGCCGTTTTTCGCCCTAGACTTTTCGCAATACTCAAAGCAAGAGAGGTTTTTCCTACACCAGGGGGTCCCACTAAACAAAGAATGGGACTTCTTAAATTATTGGTATTTTGTTTTACCGCCAAATATTCTAAAATTCGGTTTTTTACCTCTTCTAATGCATAATGAGAAGCATCCAATGTATTCTTTACATTTTCTAAATCTTCATTGTCTTTGGTATATTTTCCCCAAGGAAGATGCAACATCCAATCCAAATAATCACGAATCATTCCTAATTCTGGAGAATTACTATGGATCGACTCATATCTAGAAATTTCTCTTTTAATTTTTTCTTTAATTTTACTATTACATTTTAGTTGAGAGCACTTCTTTTTCAGTGTTTCGATTTCTTCATCTTTCGTGCTTGCTTCCCCTAATTCCTGTTGCATTAATTTAATTTTTTCACGTAAGAAATATTCCTTTTGTGTTTCATTTAATTCTTGTTCTACTTCTGCTTCTATTTTCTGTTCCAATTCAAGAAATTTTAAGTCTTCATTCATATCTTTAATTAACTCTCGACTACGCATAATAGGATCAACAGTAGTAATATATTTTTTCTTCTTTTCATAATCAATATTTAAAAAACTACCAACAATATCACATAAATCATCCAAATCATAAATATCATGCAACTGGGATAAAATAGCATTTCCCATACGTGGTACTCTATCAATATATTTTTTTAGTGATTTCATTAATAAGTCATAATAGTTTTTTTCATCTTTATGCGGCTTTCTTTCAATTTCTTGATAATTTCCAAAATAAAGATTTCCTTCTTGTTGATAAGAAGAAATTTCAACCCTCCTTAACCCCTCAATTACAATCCTTGTTTTCCCATTGGGAACATTCATTTTTAACTTTAATTGTCCTAATACACCATATCTTGGAAGTGAAGTAACATCTAAATGATCCTCATTAATTGGATTGACAATTAACAATAAGTCATCCTCTAGATTCTCCATAATATATATCATTTGTTTATCATAGGTATTATCATATTCTATTCTTACTTCATTATTCGGAAAGATAACCATGTCATTAATAATTAAAAGAATTAGTTTCTCGTGCATGAGTCACCTCCAAATTTAAATACTGCTTACTATTATATAAGAAAAAAAAATTTTTTCAACCAATATGAAAAAATTTTAATAAATTTTCATAAAAGAAAAAGGTTCTAATGAAATAAAGATAATGTTTTTTGTTCTTTCGTTTTTCGATTTCTTTTATATTCTTCCACTTGTTGTATCTTCGCAACCAAAAAAGGTAATGTATTTCTTATGGTTTGTAGTTCTTCTTCTGTAATATTAGAATTAATTTTTGTGAATTTACGGTAAGTAGTAGGTGAAACTCCCAAAATTTTGTGGAAAACTTCGCAAAAATATTCTTGAGAATAAAATCCATGATGAAGAGAGATTTGTAATATAGAATGTTCTGTTTTCCCTAATTCTTCTAAACAATAATAAATTCTCTTTTGATTAATATAATCCATAATCGTCGTTTGTAACTCTTTTTTAAATAACCGCATAATATAATCTTTATGAAAGTAAAATACATGAGATAATTCTTCTATTGTAATTTTTCTATTTAAATTCTGTTCAATATAATCTAATATATCAAGTATTAAAGTATTAGAATACATCAATACCACCCCTAAATTTTTTTTATTATAGCAAATGATGAAGATATTTTCAAGAAAAGTCGTTATTGTTTAAAAAATATTTTTTTTATGTGATTTAATAGTAATTGAGAGGAGGTGAAAAAGTGAGTTATTCTAATTGGATGTCAAAAGAAGAAATGATGAAACAACTAACCGCAATAACACCACAGACGACCATAGAAAAATCTGGTCTTCCTATCTTATATGATAATGATACTTTATATATCGATCAAAAGGAAGCACACAATTTAATTATTGGCGCAACTGGTTCTGGAAAAACGCAAGTAAGTATCTTACCTACCATTCATTTAGCAATGAAAGCAGGAGAATCCATTGTTGTAAACGATGTGAAAGGAGAACTTTATGAGCATACCGCCAGTGCATTATTAGAAGAAGGATATCAAGTAATTGTTTTAAATTTTGAAGATGCAAAGACAGGAAATAGTTGGAATCCTCTTACTTTCCCCTATGAATTATATCAAAAAGGAGAAATTGATAAAGCCTATGAACGAATCGAAGATTTAGGATATTATTTATTATTTGATCCAAAAGATAGAAATCCAGATCCCTTTTGGTTTAATTCTACCAGAGATTATTTCACAGGACTTGTTTTATACTTGTTTGAACATGCAAAAAAAGAAGAAATACATTTGCTTAGTGTAATGCAACTTCACAATTATTTAAATCAGCCTCACATAGCAAAAGAGTTTTTAGAAAGTTTAGATTCCAACTCCAGTATTTATTCTAATTTCGTTGGTACCTTAAATGCCCCACCAGAAACAAAGGGAAGTATTATTTCCGTATTTAGACAACGAATTAAAAAATATGTATCAAAAGAGATTTTAACTAATATGTTATCTTTCAGTGATTTTGATATTACTAATATCAGCAACCAAAAAACAGCCCTATTTATGATTAGCGGTTCCAATCATTGTGCGGAAAGTTTGATCCCTCTTTTAGTACATCAAATCGTAAGTAGTGTAGATATTTATGGAAAAAAAGAAAAGATATGTCATATTTTATTAGATGAATTTGATGGATTGCTTCCAATTCGTCACTTTAATAAGATGATTGAATTTGCTAGATCCATTTATATTCGTTTTA
This sequence comes from uncultured Bacilli bacterium, assembly GCA_947600015.1. Classification (GTDB taxonomy): domain Bacteria; phylum Bacillota_I; class Bacilli_A; order RF39; family UBA660; genus CANRGD01. The sequence continues at coordinate 9,297 of CANQFX010000009.1, read as the reverse complement.
CCGTCGCAATCCGTAGTTATCAACATCTATCTAGTATGTATTCGAAAGAAGATAGTGCTTTATTAAAACTTTGTTTTGGTAATATCATTTATTTGCTTTCAAATGATATTTATACATTAGAAGAAATTTCAAACTACTGTGGAAATACATACACCAATGGGAAAATAGAACCTTTGATTACCATAGAAGAACTAAAATTATTAAAACCATTTGAAGCAATTATTTTGATGCCTAGGCGCCTACCTTTTAGAACAGAATTGCTTCCTGATTATAAAATCAATTGGGGATATAAAAAAGAATCAAAAGAAATTCCGCTTAGAAAATCAAAAGAAATTTCTATTTTCAAAATAGAAAACGAAAATAAGATTTAATTTTAATATCAACAAGTACTTCTAAATTTACAAGTCATTTTATCAAAAAAAAGACCATTGACATCCTTTGTCAACAGTCTAGAATGGCAAAATTTATTTTGCCGTTTTTATTTATTTAATTCTTTCAAACGATCTAAGGCTTTATGCATCTCTAGGTCATATTGAATCATTTCAATACCACCAAACTCTTTTAAGAAATCTTCTTTTTTCATTTGATATTTTTCTGCCAACTCTTCTGCATGTTTTTCTGCTTCTTCGACACTTACTTCAATTTTTTCTAAGTTTGTGATTTCTTCTAGCATCAAGCGATACAAAACATTGGAATAAGCTTCTTTTTCTAATTGTGCTCTTAAATCTTCTTCCTTAGAATTGGTAAATTTATAATATAAATCTAAAGAAATTCCTTGCATTCTCATTTGTTCTTCAAATCTTCCCATTAAACGGTCTACTTCTTCTTCTACCATTTCTTCGGGAATATCTACTTCTACATTCTTGGATACAGCTTCTAATATTGCATCAATATATTGATTCTCAGCATCCATTTCTTTTTGTGCTTGAATGGAATTTTTAATTTCTTCTCTTAATTTTTCTTCTGAATCAATTCCTTCCATTCCTAAATCCTCAAAGAATTCCTCATCTAATGTTCTTTCTTGTGGAGTTTTGATTTCATTGACTTTTACTTTAAAAATCACAGGAACGCCAGCTAATTCTTTAGCATGGTAATCTTCTGGGAACGTAACAGAAATTTCCTTTTCTTCTCCGCTTTTCATTCCAACTACTTGTTCTTCAAACCCAGGAATAAATGAATGAGAGCCAATCTCTAGAGAATAGTTTTCTCCTTTTCCACCATCAAAACTAACACCGTCTTTCAATCCTTCAAAGTCGATAACCGCAACATCGCCTTCTTCTACTTTTCCATCTTCTTTAATAACTAATTCTTTATAACGTTCTAATAAATGACCAAGTTCATGATTGATTTCTTCTTCTGTTACTTCTACTTTTTGTGGTTTAATATTTAACCCTTCATATTTTTTCACTTTTACTTCTGGCTTCGTAATAATCTTAAAAGTAAATTCTACTGCTTCTTCTTTTAAACTCTTTAAATCTACGGTTGGTTGTACTACAGGAACCAATTTAGATTCTTCTAGCGCTTGCTTATAAGCATCTTGTAATACCACGTCTGCTGCATCAAGCCATAAAGACTCTTTTCCAAAATGTTTCTCATAAATATCTCTTGGAACTTTTCCTGGACGAAAACCATCTACTTTTGCACTTTTCTGCTTTGTCTTAAAAACTTTATCAATGGCTTTAGACCATGTTTCTCCTTCAATTTTAATTACCACTTCATGAACATTTTTCTTTTCTTTCTTTGTGTCTTTTTTTACTTTTTTTTCTTCTTTTTCTACATCTTTTGCCATAATATCCCTCCAACGACTAATATTATACATGATATTTTACTTTCTTTCAACCATTATTTCATTTCTTTTCCACAAAAAAAGGGGATTTAATCCCTAACTTTAATATGTGCTTCTCTTAATTGTAATTCAGATACTTCACTAGGAGAAGACATCAATAAATCAGAGCCTCCCGCAGTCATTGGGAAAGCAATCGTTTCGCGAATCGACTTTTCTCCTAATAAAAGCATGAGCATACGATCAATTCCCGGAGCCATCCCAGCATGAGGAGGGGCACCATATTGAAATGCTTCATAAAGTGATTGAAACCGTTTTTTTAATTCTTCCTCATGGTACCCTGCAATTTCAAAGGCTTTTTTCATAATTTCCAAATCATGATTTCTTACTGCTCCACTTGCCATTTCAATCCCATTACATACAAAGTCATATTGATAAGCAAGAATTTCCTCTTTCTTTTTATGAAGAAGGCTATCCATTCCTCCTTGTGGCATACTAAATGGATTATGTGTAAATACATATTGATCTTCTTCTTCACTCCATTCATACATTGGGAAATCTTTGACAATACAAAAACGAAATTCATTCTCATCAATTAAATTCAATTTTCTCCCTAATTCATCACGAATTAATCCTGCATATTGGTATGCCTTCTTACGATCTGCAATAAAGAAAATAACACAACCCGGTTTTAAATTTCCGATTCGAATCAAATCATCTCTTTCTTCCTCAGATAAAAATTTATCAATAGGACCAGCAAAAGACATATCATCTAATACTTTGAAATAACCAATACCAGGCATGCCAATAGAAGTAGCGTATTCTACTAGTTCATTGAACCAAGAGTTAGAATAATGGGCAATATTTTCCACTACAATTCCTTGAACCATAACTCCGCGAAAAGGACGAAATGTTGTTTCCTCAAACACTTGAGTTAAATCAATTAATTCAAGAGGATTTCGTAAATCTGGCTTATCTGTACCAAAACGTTTCATTGCTTCTTGATAAGAAAGTCTTACAAATGGCAAAGAACAAACCTTTTTTCCTTTCGCAAATTCTTTAAATGTATCATAAAAAATCTTTTCTCCTATTTGTAAAACATCTTCTTCCTCCACAAAAGCCATCTCTAAATCTAATTGATAAAACTCTCCATAAACACGATCACTTCTAGCATCTTCATCTCGAAAACAAGGCGCAATTTGAAAATACTTATCAAATCCACCACACATCAGAAGTTGTTTAAACTGTTGTGGTGCTTGAGGAAGTGCATAAAACTTTCCTTTAAATTTACGAGAAGGGACAATAAAATCTCTGGCTCCTTCTGGACTCGACGCAGTTAAGATTGGTGTTTGAATTTCTAAAAATCCTTCCTCTTTCATCAACTTCCTTAAATAGTCAATTACTTTCGTTCGAAAAATAATATTCTCTTTTACCTTCTCATTTCTCATATCTAAATAGCGATATTTTAGACGAACTTCTTCTACTACTTCATGAGAAGTCATAACCTCAAATGGTAAAACATTTTTGGATTTATTTAAGACTTCGATGGTATCTACTAATAATTCAATCGTACCGGTTTGAATTCTATCATTATAATCATCTTCGTTTCTTTTTCGGATGAGTCCTTGAATGGTAATACTCGATTCTCTCGTAATCCCATCAAATATATGGTCATCATTACTTACCACTTGAAGGGTTCCAGAACTATCTCGGATATCGACAAAAATAACTCCTCCATGATCACGAATATTTTCAACAAACCCCGCTACTCTTACTACTTGATCAACCATTTCCTCTGTTAATTCACAACAGTAATGGCTTCGATATTTATTTTTCATTATTCTTTCTCCTTTCTAACTCTTCTTTAATTAATTCTAATGATTTATTTGGATTAGCTTGACGATTTGACAACTTCATCACTTGGCCAATAAAGAAATTAATTACATGAACATTTCCTTCTTCTATATACTGTCGTACTTGTTCCCTATTTTGAGACATAGCTTGTTGAATGAATGCAAGCAATGTTTTCTCATCATGAATTTGTGATATATTTTCTTTTTTAATTAGGTCAAGAGGGTCTACTTTTTCCTCTATCGATTGATATAAAATCTTTTTCGCATGATCTAAAGAAATTTTTCCATCCTTTACATAAGTAATTAAACCGCAAAGCATTTTAGGCGTAATCCATAAATCTTGAGGTGAAATTTCTAATTTATTTAACGTACTTAAAATAGCACTAGTCATAAAGTTTACTGTCAATTCAATATCTGCACCATAAGATAAAACCTCTTCAAAATAATCCGAAAGCATTCTTTCCTTGGATAACACTTGTGCTTCCTGTTGCCCAATTTGATATTCTTCTACATAAGTTAAGTATCGTTCTAATTTTAATTTTGGTAATCTCTTTTTTAATCCCGTTAAATATTCCTCTGTTAAGGGAATCGGTGGAATATTTGGTTCTACAAAATATTTATAATCTAAAGCATCCACTTTTTCACGCATAGCATAAGTTTTCCCATCTTCGGCAATTCTTCTCGTTTCTTGAACGACTTTTTCTCCTTTATCCAAAATTTCACTTTGGCGTTTAATTTCATATTCAATGGCAGCTTTGACACTTGTAAAAGCATTAATATTTTTCATTTCTACTTTGGTTCCTAATGTCTTACTTCCTTCTTCTCGTAAAGAAATATTAACATCACAACGCATTTGTCCATAATTACTTCTAGCTTCACTGACTCCTAAATATAAAAATATATCTCTTAAATCTTCCAAAAAAATCACTGCTTCTTCTGCACTTTCTATACATGGCTCTGTGACAATTTCAATTAAAGGAACGCCACTACGATTATAATCAATTAAAGAATACTTCATGGTATGCTCCAAAGAAGCGGTATCTTCTTCTAAGTGAAGTTGATGAATTTCTACTCGTTTCATCTTACCATCAACGAAGATATCTAAATACCCATGTTTTCCCATTGGCTTTGTCACTTGTGTAATTTGGTAGCCTTTGGGAAGATCAGGATAAAAATAATTTTTGCGATCAAAAATGATTTCATCTGGGTTTTCACAATGAAGTGCCATAGCAGTAAAAAGGGCTTTTTCACAGGCTTCTTTATTCGCAACAGGTAAAATTCCTGGTAAGCCTAAATCTATCGTTGAAACATGTTCATTAGGAATCGAAGAAAACTGATTGGGAGCCATCGAAAAATTCTTTGATTTTGTGGTTAATTCGCAATGAACCTCTAAACCAATGGTCGCTTTATACATCAATATCACCTACTTTTGCATAAATATTTTTCATTCCTGTAATTTTTTCTATTTGATATGCCATATTGAGTACTTGGGCATCTTCTTTTACTCTGCCAGTAATATTTAAACCAATGGGAAGATTTTGAATCATACCATAGGGAATCGTTATCGAAGGAAATCCCCCAAAATTCCCAATTACCATATGATTTTCCAATATCAAATAACGATCAGATAACTTTTCACTCGTACTATCAAAACTAGGCGCCACACCTCCACTGCAAGGTGCAATCATACCATCATATGTTTGAAAAAAAGTATTTATTTGATCAACAATCATTCGCCGAACACGACAAGCATTTAAAAAGAGTTTTTCTTGATTTTCTTTCTGTAAAATATAACTTCCTAAGACAAATCTTCGCTTAATTAGTTCTGAAAATCCTTCTGTTCTGGTATGCAGCATCATTTCTTCTACTGTATTTCCCTCTTTTCTTGTACCAAATTGTACTCCTGTTAAATTAGCGTTATTAGAAGTTGCTTCTGCACAACTAATACACATATAAGCAGGATATAAGGCTTCTAATAATGCTTTCTCAACAGATACTTCTTCTATCGTAAAACCTAACTTTTTACATTCTTCTAACGTTTCATGAAATTTTTGAATCGTCTCTTTTAACATCGCATCCTCACTCGTTTGGTATATATTTTTTCCACAAACTTCTTTAATATAAAATAATTTTTTACCCTTCACTTCTTGATCTAACATATCAGCATAATTTTCTTTTTCACTTTCAATCGTCACCATATCCAAAGGATCTTTTCCTTTTAACACATCTGTCACAATAGCAGCATCCTTTACATTTCTAGTCATGATTGCGACATGATCCAAACTAGAAGCAAAAGCAAATAATCCGTAGCGAGAAATTCTTCCATAGGTTGGTTTAAATCCAACAATCCCTCCAAAAGCAGCGGGTTTCCGAACAGAATCTCCCGTATCAGAACCAATCGAAAATGGCACAATTCCTAAAGCAACACTAGCGGCAGAACCAGCACTACTCCCCCCAATCATTCGTTCTTTATCCCACGGATTTTTGACAACACCCGTATGTCCTGTTGTTCCTGTTCCACCCATGGCAAGCTCATCTAGTACGGTTTTTCCTACCAAAAGAGCACCTGCTTTTTTTAATTTTTTATAAACCGTAGCATCATAGACTGGCACATAGTCTTTTAAAATATTAGATGAAGAGGTTGTTAAAATACCACGGGTAGAAAAATTATCTTTCAAAGAATAAGGAATTCCATTTAGCATACTATCGCTTTCTTTTACTTTCGTTTGCTCTAATATCGTCACAAAAGAATTATAGTCATCTTGAAAAAAATGAGCTAAGGTAATCGCTTTTTCAAAAAGTTCTTCTCCTGTTATTTCTTTTTTATCTAAAAGTTCTCTTAATTCGGTAATACTCTTTCCTCTATACATCAGAATCCACCACCTTTGGCACTTTTACTTGATCTTGAACTTGATATTTCGCATTTTCTAATACTTCACTTACAGTCAAATAATCTCCTACTTCATCTTCTCGTAATTGAGCATCTTCATTGATAAAAGGAAATGTCATGGGACTGACCTTCTTAATATTAGGGATTTTTTCAATCAATTCCATTTGCTTTAAAATAATTTCAAATTCTTCCTGTAATGTTTCATACTCCTTCTCTTCCATATCAAACATTAAAAGATGGGCATATTTCTTTAATTTTTCTTTTTCTATCATAATCCTGTTCCTTTCCATAGAAAAACACTAGTCTTCTTCCACAAAGGGACGAAAACTAGTGTTCCGCGGTACCACCCTATTTATTGTAACAAATTACAATCTCTTTCAGTTCTATCAAACCTAAGCGCATATAACGGTACGCCTTCCGACTTAGTCTACTTTGTTCTTTAAGTACTCAGAAGTGTTATTCAAAATAGGTCTTTATTAGGTTCCACCACACCCTAACTCTCTAGAAAAGATAATCTATTTTTACTTCTCTTCTTCTTCGATTTCTTTTTCATTTTACAATATCTTTTTTCTTTTGTCAATCATTCATGAGAATGATTTATTTTTAGTATTTTCCTTTTTTCTATTATTATTCTATTATTTTTACTCTTTCTTTTATTCCTTTTTTGCTTTTTTTTATGACTTATACTATAATTCGTGATAAAATAACTACAGGAAGTGATATGATGAAAAAAACAGTACTAACTGGCCTTCGTCCTACAGGAAATTTACATTTAGGACACTATTTTGGGGCTGGAAAAAATTATTTGAAATTACAAGAAGAAGAAAATCCTTTTTATTTAGAAATTGCCGATGTGCAAGCACTAACAGATCATTTTGAAGACCCAGAAATGGTAAGAAAAAATGTATTAGAAATGACAAAAGACTTACTAGCAATCGGCCTAGATCCGAACAAAGTTTGTTTCTTTATTCAATCAAAAATCCCAGAAATTGCAGAACTTACCGTCTTTTATTCGAATCTAGTTACCGTATCTCGATTAGAAAGAAATCCTACGGTAAAAACAGAGATCGCCCAAAAAAAAGAATTGTTTGGAAATCAAGGAGAAAGCATCACCTATGGATTTTTAGGATACCCCGTAAGTCAAGCGGCAGATATTACTGCCTTCGATGGAGAAATTGTTCCCGTGGGGGATGATCAACTTCCCCTTTTAGAACAATGTAGAGAAATTGTCAGAAAATTTAATTCAATTTATAAAGAAACGTTAAAAGAACCACAACCTATCCTAACAAAAACAACACGAATCAAAGGATTAGACGGTAGTGATAAAATGGGAAAAAGTTTAGGAAATGCCATTTATTTAGTAGATGATGCAAGTACAATCCAAAAAAAAGTAATGGGCGCAATCACAGATCCACAAAAAATCAAAAAAGATGATCCAGCCAATCCTGATATTTGTATGGTTTATTATTATCACAAATTAGTAAATACCGAAGAAAATATTCAAAAAGTATGTACCGAATGTAAAGCTGGAACCCGTGGTTGTGTCAATTGTAAAAAAGAATTAATTGCGGCAATGAATGAATTCTTAAAACCAATTCAAGAAAGACGAAAATATTATGATGAACATCCTGATATCGTTATGAAAATATTAGAAGATGGCTCTAAGGAAGCCCGTAAAAAGGCGACAGAACAAATGAAAAAAGTAAAACAAGCAATGCAAATTGACTATGAAAAAAATTGATTTCCTACAATCAATTTTTATTTATGTAACTAAGTCTTACAATATCATATAAGTTATTATATTTTTCAGAGTATTCTTTTTCTATTTCTGTTTTTAATCTCTTATATTTTTCTTCAAAAGACAAATCATCTTTCCCATACATTTCCTCATATAAGTAAGTTAATTTATCAATATTTTTTGTTTTGTATAAATCCTCAACTTCCTTGATTAAATATCTTTTTTTCATACTTTCATTCCGTGTTAAAAAAGAATCTCCACTATATTTTTCTAATTTTTTATAGGTTAATTGGATTTCCTCTAAATCCGTGCACTCTTCCATAATATCTTCTTCTTCATCTAAAAGAAGACTACTCTTACTCATAATCTTCCCTTCTCGATCAAATTCTAAGGCCACTACTTTATTTAAATCAGAGAATAAGGCTGCATATTCCATATCTTTTTTATTCCGATAAGAAATCGATGTTCCTTGGATCTTTTTTAAGAAATCGCTTTCTACTTGTATCTGATAATGTGTGATTTCTTCCATTTGCTTCGGTGAAATACGGAATAACATGATTTTCCTAATATGCTCTAAAATATCTTCTTCTTTCCATTCATAAAATTCAACAAAACGATTTTCATCATTAAAATTTAGTAATAAATCATAAACATAAGTCATTTTTTGGTTCCTTTCTTTTGTAAGCATAATATTTCTATTCCAAGTCCTAATGGTAGAAAGTACCATTCTATTCGTTGAAATAAGAATAAGAAATATTCTTTTATAGTATAACCAAAAGTTAATAAATTCATGTATATTATCATATAGGTAAATCCTATTGTCATAAAAATAAAGGATAGTAGTAAGAAAAACATTCGCGTCATCATATTAAAATTTATGAAAAAAAAAGATAGTGTATACTTAGAAAAGAAAAAAAGAAGAACTTGGTTCTTAAACATTAAGGAGTGGTGAAAGAAATTTTACCACTTTTTTCGTTTCTAAAAACATTTGTGGATATTAGAACCCTAGATTTAAGATTAGAAAAATTTCTAA
>CANQFX010000008.1 GCA_947600015.1 uncultured Bacilli bacterium | reverse complement strand
CTGTGAAAAATATGGTTGGTTAGGTTGGGCCAAAAATGGAGAAATTGCTGGGGTATCACATTACGATATACAAGCAATAGAAATTAGATTATATTTAAAAATTGATTCTAATAAAAATGGTTTAAACACAAAAAATCATTATATTGAAAAGGTAAGTTATACACCAGTATATTATGCACAAAAAGATGCTAGATGGACAAATTATGTTTTTGGACTTAAAACAATGGGCGCCACTGGATGTACGCCAACCAGTTTGGCCATGGCCTTTTCAGGAATTTTAGGAAAAACTATTTTACCAATTGACGTTGCCAAATGGTTATACAATAATACGAGTGATTTTAATAAAAATGGTAGAGTAGGAGCAGGTGGAAATGCAGTTGCAAAAGCAGCAGAGCATTATGGGGTAAAAAGAACTGCTTTGACAACAAAGGAGACAATAAAAAAAGCATTACAAGATGGAAAAATTGTTTATGCTGCAATGGGTAATGGACGTTTTGCTACGTTAAAATATAATCATGCGATTGTAATATTTAATTATAGTAGCGCTAATGGAGGACAAGGCTATGCCTATGACCCATTAAAGTCTTCTAACAATGGTTGGATAACAGTTGATCAATTGTGGAATGAAAGAAGCAAAGACCCAGATGATGCAATCGCAGGAGGTTACTTCCATTCTTTAGAAAGATATTAAAAAGGGAACATATCAAGATATGCTCTCTTTTCTTTCTATTGCAGGAAGTAAAAAGAATATGCTATAATCAAAGTAGTGATATAAGTAATAGGAGGGAGTCATAATATATGAACGAAAAAGAAGAAATTGCCATAAACGTAGAACATGTCACGAAAAAATTCAAAGTTTATTATGATAAACCGAATACACTAAAAGAACGAATTGTCTTTTGGAAAAATAATAAAGCAGAAGAAAGAACAGTGTTAAAAGATATCAATTTAAAAATAAAAAAAGGAGAAACAGTTGCTTTAATTGGTGTAAATGGAAGTGGGAAGAGTACACTTTTAAAATTAATGACAAAAATCATTTATCCTACAAAGGGAAAAATTATAACCAAAGGGAAACTAACCTCATTACTAGAATTAGGGGCAGGATTTCATGATGACTTTACGGGAAGAGAAAATATTTATTTTAATGCCTCTATTTTTGGTTTAACGAAAAGTGAAATTGATGAGCGATTAGATGATATTATTGCCTTTTCTGAATTAGAAGAATTTATTGATAATCCAGTAAGAACTTATTCTTCAGGAATGTATATGCGACTTGCTTTTTCTGTTGCGATAAATGTAAAAGCAGATATTTTATTGATTGATGAAATTTTGGCAGTAGGTGATCAACATTTTCAAGATAAATGTTTTAAAAAACTAGAAGAATTAAAGCATAGTGATAAAACTATAGTCATTGTTAGTCATAGTCTAGATTCTATTCGTAATTTATGCAATCGTGCAATTTGGATTCAAGATGGTAATATTAAACGAGATGGAAAGACGAATCAAGTAATTGACCAATATTTAAAGGAAAACAAATAGAGGTGAGAACATGCAGTTAGTAAAGAATTTATACAGTTATCGAGAACTGTTAAAAAGTAATGTAAAAAAAGAAATTCGAGGAAAATATAAGGGTTCTTTTTTAGGCGTTTTATGGTCTTTTTTAAATCCTTTGTTAATGGTTGCGGTTTATGCCATTGTATTTCCTTATATTATGAGAGTAAAAACAGATAATTATCTAATATTTCTAATTATCGGAGTAATTCCTTGGACCTTTTTTACAACGGTAATGACGCAAGGAATGATAACGATCCGCATGAATGCGGGAATTATTAAAAAGGTATATTTCCCAAGAGAAATATTACCAATCTCTGTTGCCGTAAGCGGACTTGTCAACTTTTTAATTAGTTGTATCATTATTTTATTATTCTGTATTTTTGGTGGAGTAGGGGTAAGTATACATTTACTTTTATTACCGGTCATTGCATTAATAGAATTTTTACTGGTTCTAGGGTTAATCTTTGCCTTTGGAGCAATCAACATATATGTAAAAGATACAGAATATATTGTCCAATTTATTATCAATATGTTATTTTATGGAACACCAATTTTATATACAAAAGAATTATTCCCAGAAAAGATTCGATGGATATTAAATTTAAACCCCATGACTCATATAATTGATGGATATCGTGATATCTTTTTATATCATCAAATGCCAAGTATACAAAGTTTCCTTTTTATGATTGGAACGACACTCTTAATCTTATTCCTTGGAATTTGTATTTTTAGAAAATTAGAAAAAGGATTTGCAGAAGAATTATAAAAGGAGTAAGAACAATGAAATATAAAAAGTATTTAACAATTAAGACAAAATATATTGTAGGCGTAATTCATCCACAAATTGTAATCGAAGGAAAATTAAAAAATGTGGAAGGAACATTAGAAGCATATTCAAATAATCAAAAAATAGATTCTATTATGAATATCATAACGGATCGAGGACATTTTGTATTTATCTGCAAATTAGAAAAAAATAACAAAAGAATTTCCATTGTATATAAAGATAAAAAAGAAGAAAAAACAGTATTTTTGTTAAGAAATAATATCATTACAAGAATATTTTATAAATTTAAAAAAATATGGATAAAAGGTATTTGGCTTCCATTACGAGAGTGCTACAAAGGAATTAAAATTTTATGGAAAGAACATCATTTTATTGTTCCTTTAGTAATGTGGAAACGATATATTAGAAGATTTATTCAAAAAATTAGAATTGCTTTTGGATTAGAGTATTATCATCCCTTTAAACAAAAACAATATTTAAAGTGGGTAGAAAAAAATGAACCCAAAACAGAATATCAACCCTTAAATTATCAACCATTAATTTCCATTTTAATTCCAGTATATAATATAAAAAAAGAATATTTATCTGAGTGCTTAGATTCTATTCTAAATCAAAAATACCAAAACTTTGAAGTATGTTTAGCAGATGATTGTTCTACTTTGCAGGAAACCAAGGATACCCTACAAGAATATGAACACAAAGACAAAAGAATTAAGGTAGTATACCGTAAGGAAAATGGTCATATTTCCAAAGCAACCAATAGTGCTTTAGAAATTGCCAAAGGAGAATTTGTTGCCTTAATGGATAATGATGACGTTTTAACAGAAAATGCTTTATATGAAATGGTTTTAGCCTTAAATAAAAATAAAGACTTAGATATGGTATATAGTGATGAAGACAAATTGGATATGAATGGGAAACGCTGTGAACCTCATTTTAAACCAGATTATGCTCCAGATTATTTGCTAGGTGGAAATTATATTTGTCACTTTGAGATTCTAAGAAAAAAAATCGTAGAACAAATTGGTGGTTTTCGAAGTGAATTTGTAGGAGCCCAAGATTTTGATTTATTTTTACGATTTGTAGAACAAACAACGCCAGAAAAGATTTATCATATACCAAAGATTTTATACCATTGGCGAAAAGTCCCAGGATCTACAGCCGATACCATTGGAAATAAAGATTATGCAATAGAAAATGGAAAAAAAGCAGTAGAAGAAGCCTTAAAAAGAAGAGGGAAAAAAGCCAAAGTATTAGTTCCGATTCATTCTACTCACTACATTGTAGAATATGAATATCCAAAGGAACCAAAAGTATCTATTATTATTCCAACTAGAGATTATGCTCAAATATTAAAACCATGTTTAGAATCCATTTATGAAAAAACACAATATAAAAATTACGAAGTAATTATTGCTGATAATGATAGTAAAGAAGAGGAAACTTTTCAATTATTTGAACAATATAAGAAAAAATATAAAAATTTTAAAGTAGTAAATTGCCCAGGGAAGTTTAATTATTCTAAAATCAACAATCAAGCAATAGAAAAAGCGAGTGGAGAATATCTATTATTTTTAAATAATGACACAAAAATTTATACGAAGAAATGGATAAATAGCATGGTAGGATATGCTATGCAAAAACATATTGGAGCAGTAGGAGTAAAACTATTATATCCCGATGATACCATTCAACACGGAGGTGTAATTGTGGGAATTGAGGGAACTGCAAGACATGCTTTTTTACATGCCGGTTTAGAATATCCTGGTCTTTATGGAAGACTATTAGTTCCTTGTAATTACAGTGCAGTAACCGCAGCGTGTCTGATGGTTGAAAAAAAGAAATTCTTAGAAGTTGGGAAATTGGATGAGGAATTAGCAGTAGCTTTTAATGACATTGATTTATGTCTTAAGTTACTAAAAAAAGACTATTACAATATAATGCTTCCTCAAGTAGAAGTATATCATTATGAATCAAAATCACGAGGATTAGACAATACCCCAGAAAAACTAAATCAGTATTTAAAGGAGAAAGAATATTTTCAAAAACGTTGGAAAAAAGAAATTAAACATGATAAATTCTATAATCCAAACTTTAGCTTAAAATATGATTTTATGTTAGATAAAAGGAGATAACGATGAAAATGAAAAATACCTTAAAAAAATATGGAAACAAAACCAACATTATCTTAACTATATTATTAGTGTTATCATCAATTTTATTAATCTTAAGTTTTGCTTTAAAATTTACGATTCCTGCGGCCTACGGTAGTTCATCTAAAGATAGTCCAATTGTAGAAATAAAAAATAATGATAAAATTGAAACCACATTTCTATCACCTATGAACAATTTAGAATCTTTAACTTTAAAAGCGAAAAGCACATCTAGTGGAAATATAAAAGAGGACAGCATTTATGTTAGTATATATGATGAACAAGGAAACAAAATTTATTATAATGACTTAGCACGAGTAAGATTTTTCGATTTAACGTACTATAACTTTAAATTTGACAGAGTAAAAAATAGCATGGGGAAAAAATTTAAATTAGTAATAGAAGCAAAAGAATTACCAGAAGATTATGTGTTAAAATTATATGATACACAAGATGCCCAAGAAGCAGAAATGACTACCATTAATGGAGAAAAAATCGAGCAAGATTTATCAATTACTCAATATGGATATGTAGCAACTTACTTTTATAAAGGTCTATTTACCATTGCCATATTTATATTAATGTTTATACTATTTCGATATAACTTTAAGAATAATCAAAAGTTAAAAGATTATCTATTAAAAAAGAAAAAGGTATTTTTTATTCAATTTATCAGTTCATTGATTGCAGGCTATTCCTTTTTAAATATTTTATATAAGACACATTATGAATCTAGTTTTCCTATCATATATTATGGCTTATTTATGATAGGAGTAATAATTTTACTATTTATTTATGGAATCTATTTAGGAGATAAAAAACTAAAAAAAGAAGATTTATTTTTACTCCTTGCAATCCCAATTAGTATTATGTATTATACTTTCATTTTATGTCTTTGTGCACCAGATGATTTTTATCACTATAAACTAGCATATAAAGTATCTTTATTTAATTTCTTCTCTTTTGATGTTTCTATTCCCAAAAATATAGTGGTTCCTGGTAGATATAATCAAATTATCATGCAAGCAAGTTATCAAAATTTAACAGGAGTTAGGGCAGGAGGCTATCATCCATTCTTATATCTTTTTTCCGCAATAGGAATAGGATTATCAAGATTATTAAATACATCTGTAGTAGTAGGAATGTACTTTGGTCGTATGGCTAATTTACTTGTCTTTCTAATCATTGGTTATTATATTATTAAAAAAATTCCTTTTGGAAAATGGTTAATGATTGTATACCTATTGAATCCAATGTTTATACAACAAGCAACATCTTTTTCAGCAGATTCTATGATTAATATATTTAGTATGTTGTTTATAGCCTATATTTTATATATTAGATATGATAAGAATAAAATAGAAAAAAAAGATTTTCTAATTTTACTTGGAAGTTATCTGTTCGTATTTATAGGAAAATATGCTTACATTTTCTTAGGATTATTATTTTTCCTAGTATGGAAAGAATTGAAAGAATTTATAAAAAAATATAAAAAGTTTGCTATAATCTCTTTTCTTATATTTTTATTAATCTCATGTAGTTGGCTTATTTATACCAAAGTTATTTTAAAAATAGTATCTAATAGTACTGGTACAATACCAAAATATATAATACCTCAAAAAACAGAAACAAAATTAGGATTTATATTAAAAAATCCAATGAATTTTCTATCAATATATTGTAAAACACTACTAAATCGGTTATATTTTTATATTTTATCACTATTTGGCTTCCGATTAGGAATGTTAAATATTGAAATAAATGTACTATATATTGCAGTATACATTTTCCTATTATTTTTCTCTATCATAATAGAAACAACTACAAAAGAAAGTGATAAAAAAACGAAAATAATAAATATAATTATATTTGTTTTGACATTCCACATTATTTTAGTTGGACTATATCTAGGATGGGGAATTACGAATGATGTAGAAATAGAGGGAATCCAAGGACGATACTTCATTCCAATTACTATATTATTGCTATTGCCATTAGTAAAAAAGAATCAGAAATTAAATATGAAAAATATTGAGTTTATTTTCCCAATGATATTAATTATCAATCATATCTTTATTATAAAAGATATTATTACGTTTTTTTTGATTTAAAAGGAGTAAGATATGAAAGAAGCAAAAGTATTACTTATTATACCAGCATATAATGAAGAAGAAAATATTCTAAAAGCTTATGAAACAATAGAAAATTATAACAAAAAAAATAAAAGTAGATACGATGTCATTGTTATTAATGATGGATCAACAGATAAAACAAGTAAAATTTGTCATGAAAATAATATTCCGATTATTGATTTAGTTCATAATTTAGGAATTGGGGGAGCAGTACAAACAGGATATAAATATGCTTATTATCATGATTATGATATTGCAGTCCAATTTGATGGTGATGGACAACATGATATTCGATATGTAGAAAAAATTATCACTCCAATTCTAAAAAAACAAGCGGATTTAGTAATTGGCTCTCGATTTGTAGAAAAAATAGATACATTCCAAACCACCTTTGCCAGAAGAACAGGAATTAAGATTGTCTCTTGTTTTATGAAATTTGCCACCAAGAAAAAAATCTATGATACAACATCAGGATTTAGAGCTTGTTCTAAGGAATTAATCTATGATTTTTCCCTATCTTATCCAAGTGAATATCCAGAGCCCATTACAACAGCAGAAGTATTAAGAAAAAAATATAAAGTATCCGAAGTTGCAGTGGAGATGAAAGAACGAGAAGGAGGAAAATCTTCAATTCATACCTGGAAAAATGCCTATTATATGGCAAATGTATGTCTCGCTTTACTCGCTGTTAAGATAAGGAGGTATAAAAGATGTCCAAAAGTTTAATATTAACCCTGATATTAGTTTCTTTATTTTTGCTTGTATTAACTACCATTGTATTAAAAAAAGGAAGAATTCCCGAAAAGTATGCCCTATTATGGTATGCTATGGCTTTGGTAATTTTATTAGTCGCTTTAATACCTAATGTTTTTACCTGGTTATCAATTTTATTAGGGTTTAAAGTTATGTCAAACCTAATGATTGGAATTTTTATTGGTCTATTACTTATTTTAGTCATGGCTTTAACAATTATTATCTCTGGTCAAAAGAAGAAAACAACTCTTTTAATTCAAGAAATATCCATATTAAAATCAGAGATGGAAACAATAAAAAAAGAAATTAGGAAGTGAAAATGGTGAAAAAAATCCATACATTTGTAGTATTAGCTTATAAAAATTCAGAGTATTTAGAAGAATGTATTCAATCTGTAATCAATCAAAAATATAAAAGCAATGTGCTCATAGGAACATCTACCCCAAACAAATATATTAATGATTTGGCAACGAAATATAAATTAAAAGTAATTTGTAACAAAGGGAAAAAAGGAATTGGTGCGGACTTTGATTTTGCTATATCTTGTGCCAAAACTCCGCTTGTTACCATTGCTCATCAAGATGATATTTATGATTATGAATATAGTAGTGAAATTGTAAATCAATATAAAAAAAAGAAAAACAGTCTCATTCTTTTTTCCGATTATTATGAAATAAAAAACCATCAAAAGATAATGACAAATACCAATTTAAAAATAAAAAGATTATTACTTTTTCCGTTGCGTTTTGGCGCAAAAAGGAAAATAAAAAAAAGACTTTGCTTACGCTTTGGCAACGCAATTTGTTGTCCATCTGTAACCTTTAATAAGGAAAAAATAACGTTACCTTTATTTGATTATCCTTTCCAATGTAATATTGATTGGCATGCTTGGGAAACATTAAGCAAAAAACAGGGTGAATTTATCTATATTCCTAAAAAATTAATGGGACATAGAGTTCATGAAAAATCTACCACAACCGAAATTATTCATGAAAATATAAGGACAAAGGAAGATTTAGAAATGTTTCAAAGATTTTGGATTACTCCAATTGCTAAATTGTTAAACCATTTTTATAAAAATTCAGAAAAAAATAATGAAATAAATAAGTAGGTGTACAAATGAAAAAAACAGTATCAATTATCATTCCCATATATAATGGAGAAAAGTATATTGAAAAATGTATGAATAGTATTTTTAAACAAACCTATCAAAATATTGAAATTATATGTATGAATGATGAATCAAAAGATAATAGTTTAAAAATATTAAAAAAAATTCAAAAGGAACATAATAACTTAAAAATAATAAATCAAAAAAATCAAGGGCAAGCTATCGCTAGAAACAACGGAATCAAAAAAGCAACGGGAGAGTATTTAACCTTTATAGACCAAGATGATTATATAGAACCGGATTATATTCAAACATTAATTCAGCATATAGGAACAAATGATATTTTAATTACTGGTTATAATCGAGTAGATGAAAAAGGACAAGTTCTCTATTCTAAAATTCCCAACGAATGTGAATATGATCGTTACAAGTATTGTGCTTCTTGGGGAAAACTATATAAAACCAAATTCATAAAAGAAAATCAGATTGAATTTGGAAAATATAAAATAGGAGAAGATATTTATTTTTTATTATGTGCGTGTTCTTTCACAAAAAAAGTAAAATCATATGCTTATGCAGGTTATAACAATTTAAGAAATTTTTCTTCCGTATCCAATAATATTAATTTAGTAAAAAATAATAATAACATGATGCCTATGTTAGAAGATATGAAAAATAAAATTGATTTTTCAAACTTCAACAAAGACAAATTATTGTATTTTTTTCAAAAGACAGTGACTCATTATGTTTATAATCAAAGAAAAAATTGTACATTAAAAGAATATAATCAAATTTATAAAGAATATTTTCATTGGTTAGAAGAACTATTCAAAGAATATAATAGTAAAATCAAATTTGTAAACGAAAAAGAAGAAGAATTCAGAATCAATTTAATTATGAACTTATTTACTCTCTTTAAAAAACTTCACATAATACCTTGCCTTCTTTTCTTAATTAAAATATTAACTCCCAAAACAAATAAATAAGAGGTGACTATGAAAGATTTATTATATATTAACTTAGACTTTAAAAAATATCAAAATAAAGCAAAAGCACAAATAAAAGCATTTAAGAATTTAAAGGTAAATACAACAGTAGCGACGATAGAAAATAATACAGAAAATAGTGAATTTAAAATTTATCAATACCAAAATGGAGAATTTGTAGAAAAATACAAGAAAATTCTAACAAAAGCATATATCGTAGAACAAGGCAAAAATTCTCTTTCTCATTTAGGGAAAAGATTAATAGAAACCATAAAAGTAAATCATTATTTTCAAAAAGAAATAATTCGATATATGAAAGAAAATCAATTTGAATATTGCTACATTAGAAGAATCGGTTTCTTTGTTATATTTTTATCTAAAATGTTTCGAAAAATTTCAAAAACTACTGAAATTATATATGAAATTCCTACTTATCCTTTAGATCAATATGATAGTTGGTTAATTAACTTTTCCCAGAAAATAGAAATGACAATTTTTAATTTATGGATAAAAAAATACATAAAAATAATTCCTGTTATTCTACAAAATGATACCACATTAGATAAAAAAATGATTCCTATATCAAACGGTATAGATTTTCAAAAGTTTGCAGACATAACGGAAGAGAAGCCTTCTTTTTCGAAGGAAATGAATATGATTATTATTGCACATATCTTATCATGGCATGGATATGATAGAATCATTCATTCATTAAAAGAATATAAAGGAAAAACAAAAGTAAATTTAGATATTTATAGTGATATAAATGAAGAAGTAAAAAAATTACAAAAATTGACAAAAGATAATCATTTAGACAAAATAGTTCATTTTAAGGGAAGTAAACCATTAGAGGAAATTACCAAAGAGATTGGGAAATATCATATTGCCATTGGAAGTTTAGGTTATCATAGAAGAAATGGAAGATATGATACATCAATAAAAAATAAAGAATATTGTGCCTTAGGATTACCATTTGTTTGTTCTGCTCGCGATTTATCCTTTGAAGAGGATTTTCCCTATATTTATATGGTATCTCCTGATGATACAAATTTTGATATAGAGCAAATCATTCAGTGGTATAGCAAAATATATAAACAAAACTATAAGAAAGAAATGAGAAAGTATGCTAAAAAAGAACTGAATTTTGAAGTGAATTATAAAAAGGTATTAGAAAGGTTAGAAAAAAAGGAGAATAAAAATGATAAGTAAAAAAGTGATTGGCCGATTAGGGAATCAATTGTTTCAATATGCAGCAATTAGAAGTTATATAGAAAAATATCACTTACAAGATGAAAAGATAGACTTAGATTTATTAATTCATTATAAGGCTGGCTTTGACAATGATATTATAGACTTTAAACTAAAAAGTAAAGGGGGGGGGGGTGCAATATCATCCGTGCAAAAAGACCCCAATGCAAGTTTTGGGTATTGGTATCATTAATCTCTTAAAAATAAAAAACAAAGTTATTTCAAAATTTATAAAAGAAAATTATGATCAATTAATGTTTAATTCCGAAAAAAGAATTCAACCCTTCATTAATAAATTTGGATTATATTACTTTAGTAGAGGTTACTACAATTTTCCAAAGCCTACAACAAAAAATTTGTTGTTTTATGGTACATTTGAATCTTACAAGTTTTTTGATGAATATAGAGATATAATACTGGAAGAATTTCAACCAAAATATGGAGTACTCGCCAAAAATATAAAGATGTATCATCAAATAGAACAAAGTGAATCCGTTTGTGTAACCATTAGAAGAGGGGATTTTGTTTCTGTTGAAAAACATAAAAAAAGATTTTATATTTGTACTCCAGAATATTTTGAAAAAGCAATTGCTTTAATTAAAAGGAAACTAAAAAATCCCAAATTCTTTATATTTTCAGATGATATTGAATGGTGTAAAAAGAATTTAACATTGCCCAAAGGATCGGTATTTGAAACAGGAGATGATCCTGTTTGGGAAAAATTACGACTAATGTATTCTTGTAAACATTTTATTATCAGTAATTCAACATTTAGTTGGTGGGCACAATATCTTTCAAGAAATGAAAATAAAATTGTAGTTGCACCAAATATATGGAAAAGAAATACTTATCACAATATAATAGATGATTTATATAAAGAAAGTTGGGATATCATTGATATAGAATAAAAGAAAGGAAAAAAATAATGAAAAAGTATAAATTTGGATTTTGTATATTACATTATTATGCGCTAGAAGAAACTATAAATTGCATTCATTCAATAAAAGAGAAAATCAAAACAAGTAATTACCATATTGTTATTGTAGATAATCATTCATTAAATGGTTCAGGGAAAGTATTACAACAAAAATATAAAGGAGATAAAAACATTACGGTTATTTTGAATGATAAAAATCTAGGATTTTCCGGTGGAAACAATATTGGATTTAAGAAATTAAAAGAATTAAATTGTGATTTTATTATCATGGCAAATAATGATATATTATTTTTGACAAACCATTTTGATGATAAAATTGTAGAAGTATATAATCAGACACATTTCGCGGTTATGGGACCCAAAATATATAATATAAATAAGGAAGCAACATTTTCTAACAATAAACCTTCCATTAAAAAAACGAAAAAAAGCTTGAAAATGTTATATATTTCTTTATGCATTGCCTATCTCCATCTTACTAAAATAATTCTAAAACTAAAATCAACACCAAAAAGAATTGATGTAAAGGAAGCAAATAAAGAACACAAAAATGCCGTATTGCACGGATGTTGTTGGATTTTTTCAAAAGAATATATAGAGAAATTTGAAGGAATTATAAATAAAACATTTTTATATGGAGAAGAAGATTTATTATATATCCAATGTTTGAAAAATAAATTATTAACTTTATATAATCCCACAATTGAAATTCAACATTTAGAAGACATCGCCACCAATATGAGTGAACCCAATTTTTATAAGAAAAAAATTAATATGTATAAAAATTTAATCAAGGCTAGCAAAGTCATATTAGAGGAGCTTAAAGACAATGGCTACGAAAAATAAAGAAGATAGGCTTACAAATTCAAAATTAAATGTGTCCTCTAATGTAATTATATATATCTTGCAATCGATTTTATCATTAATTGTTAGAACGGTTTTTATCAGAAAATTAGGGGCAGAGCTATTAGGTTTAGATAGCTTAATGATTAACATTTTAAGTATGTTATCAATTGCTGAAGTGGGATTTTCTACAGCAATTAGTTATGGATTATATAAGCCACTAGCAAATAAAAATGTAAAAAAAATTAATGCATATATGAGTTTATACAAAAGAATATACAGAACAATTGGTACTATCATTATTATAACCGGATTATTTTTATCTATATTCTTACAAAAAATAATTGGAAGTTATTCCTATCAATATTTATATATTATTTATTTTATGTACCTATTTAATACTGCTTCTTTATATTTCATATCATATAAAGATGTATTACTAATGGCTGACCAAAAAAATTATAAAGTGTTTAAATATAATGTCACTTTTAATTCATTAATTTATATTTTGCAATTTATATTTATATTGTTTACTGAAAATTATATTATATATCTATTGATTATGATATTATGCAAATTAGCAAATCGAATTTTAATTAATTGTTTTATTACAAGATACTATCCGGATATTAATTTTAATTCCAAAGAAAAATTATCAAAAGAAGAAATGTTATCCATAAAAGAAAATGTTTTTGGTTTATTTTGCTTTAAAATTGGAGACTATGTAATCAATTGTTCAGATAATATTATTATATCTTCTCTAATTAATATTGTAACAGTAGGAATTTATACCAATTATTTATCTATTGTTTCGATCTTAAAAACAATTATTAAAAATATCTTTAATGGAGTTACAGCTAGTTTTGGAAATTTATCAGTAAATAATAATAAACAAGCAGAAAAAGAAGTGTTTGAAATTATGGTATTTATTGGATTCATAGTATCTGGATTTGTAACTATTTGTTTATTAAATTTAATTAATCCATTTATTAATTTATGGATAGGTAGTAAATATGTAACTTCTATGATATCAATGATATTAATTTGTGTGAATTTTTATTTAATGTGTAATCAAATTCCATTAGATACTATAAAAGAGGCAAAAGGATTTTATAAAAAAGATCGCTATATCCCAATTATACAAGCAATAATTAACATTGTAATATCTATTGTATTAGGAATGAAAATTGGATTAAATGGAGTATTATTAGGGACAACAATTAGTTATTTAATTACAATATTTTGGATTAAACCATTATTATTAAATAAATATATATTTGAAACAAGTAGTATCTCTTATTTTTTAAACCAATTAAAATACATAATTACTTTAATTGTGATTTATGTCATAAGTCATAATATGCTTCAATGGATGAAAATCCCTTCTAATATTGGGGGACTCATTTTAAGTGCAATCATAGTCAGCATCATATTTCTTCTAGTAGTAACTATTGTTTTCATTCATGATAAAGGATACCAATTTGCTATTTCTTTAATAAAAAATAATAATAAAGGGAGAAATTAATATGTATTCACCAAATAAGAAAAAAACATTTGTAACATTATTTGCTCGAGCAGAAAATATTCATTTAATAAAAGATGTTGGAACCATTCCTTATTTAATGGGGAAAAATTTTAATTATGATGCTTATCTAGTATGTTATAAAAATTCAAGCGAATATTCCCATTTAGCAAATTCTAGGGGGGGGGGGTATCTGCAGACAATTTTCTTAAAAAAACATGTTAATAAATATGTAGATTTTGCTCTTTATTTATTGAAAAATAGTAAGAATATTGATGTACTTAATTTATATCATATGCGTCCATTTGCACAAATTATGATTTTTCTATATAAACTACTTAATAGAAATGGAAAAGTATATTTGAAATTAGATTCTTCTTATGTAAAATTTAGTAATTATAAACTAATTAATAATAAATGGATAGTAAAACAAACAATAAAGAAATGCTCATTAGTAAGTTGTGAAAGCAAAAAGGCTTCTGATTTATTTAAAAAAGATGGGCTTAATATAGAATATATACCAAATGGTTTTTTAAATAACAATGATAATAATCTAAAAAAAGAAAAAATAATATTAACAGTAGGTCGTTTAGGAACAGAACAAAAAGCAACAGAAATATTATTAGAAACATTTAAAATATTAAAGGAAAAATATCATTCTCATTATAGATTAATTTTAATTGGCACTATGGAAGAAGAGTTTAAAGAAAAATATAAAAAGTTTTTAAAAGAAAATCCAAATATAACAAAATATATTGATTATATAGGTGAAATTGAAGATAGAAAAGAATTAGAAAATTATTATAAAAAAAGTAGTGTTTTTTGCCTAACTTCGAGATATGAAAGTTTTGGCTTAGTTTTAGTAGAAGCAATGTCTTATGGATGTTATATCGTCACGACAGACTTCGGATTTGTAGCCCATGATATTGTGAAAAACAAAAAAATAGGGGAAATATGTCCTATTGATAATAAAAATATGTTAGCAAAAAAGATTAGTGAATATGAAAATAGAAAAGATAGTTTTATGAGTGAAAGGATTACTTTTGCCAAGGAAAACTTTGATTGGAACAAAATTGTAGAATTAATTGAAAAATATTTAAAAAATAAAACAATCATTAAGAATAATAAGAAACAAATGAAAGAAGAAAGCAAGACTTTCTTTTAATCTTATGATATAATAAAAATATGAGGTGATAAAATGAAAATAGCAGTAGCAGGAACAGGATATGTGGGGTTATCAATGGCTACTTTATTAAGCCAAAATCATGAAGTGATGGCAGTAGATATTATAGAGGAAAAAGTAGACATGATAAATAAACGAATCAGTCCAATTAAGGATGAATATATTGAAAAGTATTTTAAAACCAAGAAGTTGAACCTAACTGCAACTTTAGATTATAAAGAAGCCTTCCAAGGAGCAAAGTTTATTATTATTAGTACACCTACCAATTATGATGATGAACTAAATTACTTTGATACTTCTTCTGTAGAAGATGTCATTGAAAAAGTAAAAAGTATAGAAGAAAATGCTACAATAGTAGTAAAATCTACGATACCGGTAGGATTTATTGAAAGTATGAAAGAAAGATATAAGATAAATAATATTTTCTTTTCTCCAGAATTTTTAAGAGAAGGGAAAGCATTATATGATAATTTATATCCATCTAGGATTATTATTGGCGATAAAAATGAAGCAGCACATGAATTTGCCTCTTTACTAAATGACGCAGCCTTAAAGGAAGATATTCCAATTAAGTATATGAACTCAACAGAAGCAGAGGCAGTGAAACTATTCGCAAATACGTATTTAGCACTTAGAATTTCTTATTTTAATGAACTAGATACCTATGCGGAATTAAAAGGATTAAATACCAAAGATATTATTGAGGGAGTATGTCTAGATCCTAGAATAGGAAACCATTATAATAATCCATCCTTTGGTTATGGAGGATATTGTTTGCCAAAAGATACCAAACAGTTACTAGCAAATTATGAAGATGTTCCGCAAAATATGATAGAGGCAATCGTAAAATCAAATACCACTAGAAAAAAACACATTGTCAATATGGTTATAAAAAGAAATCCAAAAGTTGTTGGGATTTATCGATTAACGATGAAGAGTGGCTCAGATAATTTTCGCTCCAGTGCAATTCAAGGTATTATAGAAAACTTACAACAAGAAAATATTACTATAAAAATTTATGAACCAATGATACACCAAGATGAATATGAAGGAATAGAAGTAATCCGTGATATAGAATCCTTTAAAAAAATAAGCGACATAATATTAGCAAACAGAATGGAAGAAAAATTAGATGATATAAAAGAAAAAGTTTATACAAGAGATTTATTTAGCAGAGACTAAAGAAAGGGAGAATGAATATGAAAAAGATAAAATTCATAATAAGTATCTTGTTAATAAGCATTTTACTATCTACCATGTCACCATTTCTTGTTTATGCACTAAATCAAGAAGATGTTTCAACGTATTTAAAAGATGGAAGTAATGAAGTTGATTTTAATTATAAATGTAATTTGAACGAAACATTTGATATTGTTTATAATCAAGGAAATATTGCTGAGTACATCAAAAATTATATTCATTCTAAAATTGGAAATGAATATGAAGTAAAAGTAGAGGAAAACAACAAATATAAAATAATATTAAATCAAGAAGAGATTTACTCTGGCATTTTTTCTTATTCATTGTTAGATACAATTGAAATTAATATGAATCAGGAAGAAAATACAATAGAATTAATTAAAAATTATATTTTGGAAAATACCAATTTTTTAGAAAATATCAATATAAAACAAAGTAATACAGATAAGTATATAATCGAGATAAACGGGATAAGAAGAGAGTTTAAAGTTAATTTTTCTAATATAAAAGAACAAACCAAAACAATAGAAATGAATCCTAGAATATCTTATCAAACGCATATTGAAAAAATAGGATGGCAAAATTTTGTTTACGATGGAAACACAAGTGGAACAGAAGGACAACGAAAAAGGTTAGAAGCAATCAAAATTGTTTTACAAGAACAACCATATGAAGGAAATATAGAGTATAAAACACATATACAAAAAATTGGTTGGGAAACTACTTGGAGTAAAAATGGAGAACAATCAGGAACCAGTGGAAAATCACTACGCTTAGAAGCAATCCAAATTAGGTTAACAGGAGAAATGGAGCAGCATTATGATATTTATTATAGAGTGCATGCAGAAAAATTTGGTTGGTTAGATTGGGCCAAAAATGGTGAAAATGCTGGAACGGCAGGATATGCTTATCGTTTAGAAGCAATCCAAATCAAATTAGTAAAAAAGAATGAAAATGCTCCTGGACCAACAACAAAAGCATTTGTACAAAGATATATAGGATATCAAACACATATCGAAAGTATTGGTTGGCAAGGTGTTGTTTATGATGGAAGTAAAAGTGGAACAGAAGGGCAGCGAAAAAGGTTAGAAGCAATTAAAATTGCCTTACAAAATCAGTTATATGATGGAAATATTGAATACAGAACACATATACAAAAAATTGGTTGGGAAACTACTTGGAGTAAAAACGGAGAACAATCAGGAACCAGTGGAAAATCACTACGCTTAGAAGCAATCCAAATTAGGTTAACAGGAGACATGGAGCAGCATTATGATATTTATTATAGAGTACATGCAGAAAAGTTTGGCTGGCTAGGTTGGGCCAAAAATGGGGAAAGTGCTGGAACGGCAGGATATGCTTATCGTTTAGAAGCCATTGAAATTTATATTACTCCAAAAGGGACTGTCCCAGATGTAACTAGTCAAACTGCATTTGTTGCGAAAGAAGATACTAGTATTGAATATTCAGCACACGTTTCAAGTATTGGTTGGCAAGAGTATGTAAAAAATGGAGAAAGTGCTGGAACAACTGGATTGAAAAAAGATATGGAAGCACTAAAAATAAATTTAAACACTAGCCTACCGGGCGAAGTAGTATATCAAACATATATTGAAAACAGAGGTTGGCAAAATGAAGTAAGAACAAATCAGATATCAGGAACAGTAGGAGAAGCAAGACACATAGAAGCCATTCGCATTAAATTAACCGATCAATTAGGAGAAATTTATGACATTTATTATAGAACCCATGTAAGTGGCATAGGTTGGTTAGATTGGGCCAAAAATGGAGCAAATGCTGGAAGTAGTGGTGCCGATAAAGCAATTGAAGCAGTAGAAATTGTATTGGTATCGAAAAACTCTGCTGCACCAGGAAGCACAGCTAAGGCTTATGCAACAGGTCATTGGGAAACAAAAAATGGAAATCGTTATTATTATGATTATTTTGGTAATATGGCCAACGATTTCAAAATTATTGATGGAGTAAAATATTTTTTCAATTCCTTAGGCGTGTTAATTGGATCCAATGTAAGACAAGTAATTGATGTTTCCAAATGGCAAGGAGTCATCAATTGGGCACAAGTAAAAAAATATAGTAATATCAATGGAGTGATTGTAAGAGCTGCTTACCGTGGATATGGAACAGAAGGAAATATAGTGGAAGATGAGTATTTTTATGATAATGTCAAGGGTGCTAAAGCCCAAGGATTTAGTGTAGGAGCATATTTTTATTCACAAGCAATTACTACGAAAGAAGCAGAAGAGGAAGCAGATAAAATTATTGGAATGGTACAAAAAGCAGGTGGGTTATCACTCATCAATATGCCAATTATCTTTGATACAGAATTTACTACTTGTAATGAAAATGGAATTACTCATTGTGGAAGGGCTGATAACTTAACAAAACAACAAAGAACCAATATTGCTAAAGCATTTTTAGAAAAAGTAAAAAAAGCAGGGTATACACCAATGATATATGCAAGCACCAGTTTTTTAAATAATCAATTAGATATGCATCAATTATCAAATTACCAAGTATGGGTTGCAGAATATAACCATTTCGTAAATTATGGAGGAAGTTATAAAGGATGGCAATATTCCTCTACAGAAAATATTTCTGGTATCACAGGAGGAGTAGACAGTAGCGTTTGGTTTTAAATGAAAAGCACATAAAAGTGCTTTTTTGAATATAGAAATTTGCAATTGGAATAATAGAAATAAGTATTTATTCCAAAATAGGGGTATGATATAATAGAGATATCAATGGAGATGATAGTATGAAAAAAAGTGTCATTATCATGAATCCAGCCAGTGGGAAACAAAAGAAAATAGAAAATTATAAAGATTTTTATGATATTTTACGAAAACATGGGTATGAAGCAGAAATGAAATTTACCAAGAAAAAGGGCGATGCCATAGAAATTGTTAAAAATTTAGAAGATAATATTGACTTAGTCATTAGCGCTGGAGGCGACGGTACATTAAATGAAGTAGTGACTGGAAACATGCAAAGGAAAAAGAAATTAACCTTAGCCAACTTGCCGATGGGAACGACAAATGATGTAGGGAATATGTATGGCTTTACCAAAAATACTTATAAAAATTTAGAATTATTACTGAACGGAAAAGAAAAAAATATCGATGTGTGCTACATCAATGACTCTCCTTTTGTATATGTAGCATGCCTAGGAGATTATATTGATTTAGCCTATAATACTCCAAGAAGTTTGAAGAAAAAATATGGAAAAATTGCTTATATTTTATATGGAATAAAGCAATTAAGAAATAAAATTCATACCTATAATATAAAATATACTGTTAATAAAAAAGAATATGTAGGAAGATACTCTTTCTTCTTTATTACAAACTCTTCTAGAGTAGCAGGAGTAGATGATATTTACTATGATGTAAAATTAGATGATAATCAATTTGAAGTAGCATTTGCAAATGTAAAAACAAAAAAAGAAATGCTAAAAATGCTTTTTTTAATTAATACGATGGATGTAAAAGATATCCCAGAAATTACTTATTATCAAACGAATCAATTAGAAATCGAATTTTTAGATAGTCCGAAATCTTCTTGGTGTCTTGATGGAGAAGAATATAGAAGTCCTCATTTGAAATTTTCTTTTCGTATTGATCGAAGTACAAAAATGTTAATGCCAAGAGAAAATTTGAAAAAACTATTTCAAGAAGAAAAGTAAGATATGTTCTTTCTTACTAGAAATGTTATTATGAAAATGTCACCTTTTTATCGTAGTGACATTTTTTTATGATAATAGGTATACAAAAGTAGTTTTTTGATATTAACAGATCAAAATAAATCTAAAAATTAATTTGTTTTATTGGAGGGATCTTACAAAAAATGGCAGAATAATAGAAATAAAAAGGAAACTATGATATGATAATAATAGAGTAGAGGAGAAATATGAAAAAAAGAATAAGAAAAGAAAAATCAAAAATAAAAAAGACAAACGAAAAACGACTAGCAGTAAAAATGCTTGTTTCTTTAGTGTACCTCATTGTAATTACGATTCTTTTTGTATGCTCCTATCAAATCTTTCAAAAAGAACAAGAGATTTATCCTTGGTCAGAAGTAAAAAATACAAATGAATACTCTTATATTGAAATATCAAAAATGTCAGAAAGATTTGCTTATTTTTCTGAGAGCAAAAAGCAAATTCATTTTGTCATTGAACAAGAAGATACTGGTTTGTGGCATACCTATTTAATTGCGATAAAGGAAGAAGATTATGAGAAATATAAAAAAATAATTGATTATACTTATGAAAGAACCAAAGAAGTTCCAGATTCCATCAAAGTATATGGTTATCCCGTCATTATGGATGATACATTAAAAAAACTAGCTATCAAAAATATTGCAAATTTTGTTCCTGCAGAAAATGAAGTAGTAATTACAGAGGAGAATTTTGATTCTTATTTAACGAATAGTTATTTAGATACTACGATAGAAAGAAAAGATCCCTTTAATATTATTTTATTTGCGACACTAATTTTATTATTTATTATGATTGGTTTATTTATCTTTACTTTGTTTGATCGAAATAAAGTAGTAGATCGCATCGATGATAAATTAGATGAAATATCAAGAAAAAAGAAACATATCTTTCACAGAAAAAAAGAACATTAATAAAATGTAAAGAATGAACGATACTAATAATAGGAGAGAAGATTATGAAATTTGTAGAAATAACAGAAGAACAATATAAAAATTTTTGGGAAAATCATCCCTTAAAAACATTTTTATCAGCCCCAGAAATTGCGACACTTCGTAAAAAAAGTAATTGGCAAGTATATTATGTTGGTATAGAAGAAAAGAAAAAAATAATTGCTGCGACGATGCTATTTGGACATAAAAGACATTTGGGGCGATATGAATTTTATAGTCCAAGAGGTTTTTTAATTGATTTTAAAAATGAAAAACTACTAGATTTTTTTGTTCAAGAATTAAAACAATATATAAAGAAGAAAAAAGGATACGTATTAAGAATTGATCCCTACCTTATTTATCAACAACGTGATATCGATGGTAACATTGTAGAGGGAGGAGAAGATAATCGCGATGTAGTAAAACACCTAAAAAAAATAGGATTTAAACCAGTAAAACAAGAAGATAGAGAACAAGTCAGATGGATGTTTTCTCTTGATTTAGAAGGAAAAAGTGAAGAACAAATTTTGAAAGAAATGAAGCCAAATACACGAAATTTAATTCGAAAGGCAGAAAAATTTGGAATCACAGTAAATGAAATTTCTTATGAAGAGTTAAATCGTTTTCAAAGTATTATGGAAGAAACAGGCGAAAGAAAAGGATTTTCTGTACGAAAACAAGAATATTTTGAAACGATGTATGAACTATTTCATGACAAAGGGGAAGTGAAATATTTTATTACAGAATTAAACTTAAAAAAGTATATTCAAAAACTAGAAAAAGAAAAGAAAGAAAAAGAAGAAAAAATAAATAGTTTAAGTGATGCAAAGTATAATGAAAAACAAAAAAAAGGATTACAGAATGAAATTACGGCGATAGAAAAAAGAATCAAAGATTCCAAAGAGATTATCAAAAAAGAAGGAAAAGAAATCATCACCTTATCAGGATCTATGTTTATGTTAATCAAACCAGAAGTAATTTATTTGTCCAGTGGAAACTATGAAGAGTATATGAAATTTAATTCGCAATACCTAATCCAATGGGAATTAATTAAATATGGAATCAAAGAGGGCTTTAAAAAACATAATTTTTATGGTATTCCTGATAACATTAATACCCATCCCAAAGATTATGGTATCTATGAATTTAAAAGAGGATTTAATGGGTATGTAGAAGAATTAATTGGAGAATATGCCTTACCACTTAGTTGGCATTATTACTTATTTCAGATGATTCATAAAATCAAAAACTCAAAAAAATGAGTTTTTTTATTGTAATACTTGACATAAACTACATCGTATTATAATATGAATATATGAACAATCGTTCATGCGATAAGGAGGAGTTATGAAAATACACAGTAAAGAATTATTGTATGGATTAAGTGAATTTTATAAAATCTTTGGCGATCCCACTCGCTTACAAATCTTAGATGCTCTATTAAATAAGTCGATGTGTGTAGGAGAAATTAGTGATTTGTTAGAGGTAAGTCAATCCGCAGTATCCCATCAATTAAAGAACTTACGTGCTTCTAATTTAGTAAAAACAGAAAAAATAGGGAAGAATATATATTATAGGATTAGTGATGATCATATTAAAATTATTTTGAAATATGGATTAGAACATATATCGGAGGTTATGTAAATGAAAAAATTAATTAATCCAGATTTATTAAGAATTATGATGAGTGTTTTATTGTTTCTAATTTCTTTTTTCATCAAAGAAAATTTCTATCATCTTTTATTATTAGTAATTAGTTATATCATCGTAGGATATGAAATCTATCAAAATGCTTGGCAGAGTATAAAGAAAAAAGAAATTTTTGATGAAAATCTATTAATGATTATCGCAACGATAGGAGCCTTTTTTATTGGGAGTTATGAAGAGGCAGTCATGGTCATGTTGCTTTATGAAATAGGAGAATATTTTTCAGATCTTGCGGTTGCCAAAAGTAAAGAATCTATTACGGAACTTCTTGATTTAAGAGTAGATTATATTCACATCATGGAAAAAGACAAAATGATAGATAAAAAATCAGAGGAGGCCAAAGTAGGAGATATTTTTATCGTAAAGCCAGGAGAGAAAATTCCCCTAGATGGTATTATCATCGAAGGAAGCTCCTATTTAGATACGGCATCCATCACAGGAGAATCTACCCCTAGAAAAAAAGAAAAAAATGATACCGTATTAAGTGGTTGTTTGAACAAAAATTCTATATTAAAAATCAAGGCAACGAAAACTTATCAAAATTCAACAGCCAATAAAATGATTCTTTTTTTAGAAGAAGCAAGCAAGAAGGAAGCGAAAACAGAAACTTTTATTCGGAAGTTTGCTAAAATTTATACCCCAATCGTTGTATTATCTGCAATCCTAATGGTTATTATTCCTATGTTGTTTGGCCAAGATAGTTCCACTTGGATTTATCGAGCATTAGTCTTTTTAGTGACATCTTGTCCCTGTGCCCTAGTTATTGCTGTTCCACTCGGTTATTTTTGTGGAATTGGTAAAGCTAGCAAAGAAGGAATTTTAATGAAAGGAAGTAATGAATTAGAAAAATTAACTGAAGTGAATTATTTATTATTAGACAAAACAGGAACCATTACAGAAGGAGTATTTGAAGTTGAAAAGATAGTATCCAAAAAGTTAAAAGAAGAACAGTTTCTAAAAATACTAGCGAGTGCGGAAAAGTATTCAAATCATCCGATTGCAGATGCAATTCAAAAAAAATATCAGAAAAAAGAAATAAAAAATGTAACAAATTATAAAGAAATCAGTGGTAAAGGAATTTCATGTAAAATAGGAAAAGATTGTATTTTAATTGGAAATGAAAGTCTTTTAAAAGAACAAGGAATAGTAGTAGAAAAACCAAAAGAGGTAGGAACCATCATTCATCTAGCAATAAACCAGGAATATCAAGGGTACGTAATCATTGCCGATCGAATTAAAAAGACAAGTTATCAATTAAAAGAATTAAAAAAATTAGGAATCAATCAATTAGCAATCTTATCTGGCGATGAAGAAAATATAGTAAAAGAAGTAGCGAAAAAAACAGGAATGGATACTTGGTATAGTAATCTACTACCAGAAGATAAAGTAAAAACAGTAAGAAAGTATCAAGAACAAGGAAAGGTAATGTTTGTAGGAGATGGTATCAATGATGCTCCTGTAATGAAAATAGCAGATATTAGTGTTTCTATGGGAAATCTGGGAAGTGATGCTGCGATAGAAGCAAGTGATATTGTGATAATGCATGATAATTTAGAAAAGATAAAAACTGCCATAGAAATTGCGGAAATAACGAAACAGAAAGTAAAAATAAGCATTATCATGGCACTTATTGTTAAATTTATTGTTTTAGCCCTAGGAGTATTAGGATTAAGTACCATTTGGATGGCCGTATTTGCGGATGTAGGTGTGACTTTCTTAGCTATTTTGTATGTATTGACTATTTTTTTGAAAAAATAAAACTTAAAAAAGGAAGAAAAAAAGAAAACCAAAAAGAAAAATTCCAAAAAGGAACCTGAAAAAATTGAGATTGGTTTTCTTTTTGTTTGGTAAAAAGAGTGATTTTACACTTGCTTTTTTTCGTGTTATAAAAACACGAAAGGAGGGATTTGATGTCCAAATTCTACACGGCAAAATAGGATCGTGTATTTAAAAGTATCTTCTGTAGAGAAGAAAATTATCATTTAATGAAGGAGTTTTTAAGTAGAATTCTACA
>CANQFX010000007.1 GCA_947600015.1 uncultured Bacilli bacterium | reverse complement strand
TTGTAAATGCTTCCGATATTAGAGCAGGAGATTTAGTGATGTTTGGAAGTGGTGCAAATGCAAATCATGTAGGTATTCTAACAGGAAATGGTAATGAAATTGTTCATGCGAAATCAAGTAGAGCAGGAGTTACAATTGATTCAGATTATCGAAATGTTTCTAGTCATGCTGTGTTAGGTATTATGCGAATTAATGGATTAAATTAGGAGGAACGAATGATTTTAGAAAATAAAAAATCAGGGGAAAATAAGGTTGATAAAAAAAAGGAATTGAGAAATGGATGGGTAAATCATCAACAAAAAAGAATCTTATTAATTGTTGCTTCTATTGGCGTTATACTGGCTATCATTTTATTTTCGTTTATAAGAAATAATAATAGGAATTATAATAATATAAAAGAAGATAAAAGCAAATATATTATCTATGAGATTAATGGTATAACAAAAGATGCAAAAACTAGGGCAATTCCTTATATTAATATTAAGTCAGAAGGAGTCCGAGCAGTAAATGAAGATATAAAAACGTTTGCTAGTGCTTTTTCAACAAAGGATAAATTTACTTATGAATATCAAATTAATGGGATGATTTTATCCTTAATATTAAAAGGGGAAGATAGTGAAGCGGAGTATGCGCTACCTCCTTATTTTCGCACGTATAATATTAATCTAAATTCTTTAAATGTAATTTCCGATGAAGCCTTATTAGAGTTTTATCATGTCAGTGAATCAGATGTAGAAGCAAAAATTGAAAGTAATTTTAAAAAATTTTATTCTGAGGTAAGTGAGGAATATATGGATCCTAAAGAATGTAATTATTCTTGCTTCTTATTGTATCGTGGAATAGAAAATTATTTGGATGAAGTATCTTATTTTGTAAAATCAGGAAATCTTATTGCGTTAAAACCTTTTGTATTTTCTTCTATTTATGGAGAAGAAGAGTATTTTAAAGAAAGTGATTATGAATTTTTAGTAGCGGAGGCAAAAGAAGCCTTACAATAAAAGAATCTTTTTTAAAATGATAAAAGCACTTTGCAATGTAAGTGCTTTTATCATTTCATAATTTCTTCTTGGGGAAGTCCTGTATATTTTTGGATTTGAGCAATGGGTGATCCTATTTTGCCGTGTAGAATTTGGACATAAAATCCCTCCTTTCGTGTTTTTATAACACGAAAAAAAGCAAGTGTAAAATCACTCTTTTTACCAAACAAAAAGAAAACCAATCTCAATTTTTTCAGGTTTCTTTTTGGAATTTTTCTTTTTGGTTTTCTTTTCTTCTTCCGTTTTCAAGTTTGATTTGTTATTTTATCGTTTTCGTATTTTGCATAACAATAGAAAGTATGATAAAATAAACATGAAAAAAGGAAGAGTGCAAATGAAGTTATTAGGAATTGTAAATGAAAAAGACTTTTTATTTTATAAAAAAAGTAGTCTTGCAGGATATATTTTTCCTCTCAAAGATTGGGCAGTTGATTATGTTTCTTATTTCACGTTAGAAGAAATAAAAAAGAAAAAAAAAGAATTTCCAAATAAACTTTTTTTTGTAATAATCAACCGCATGATTTTTAATCAAGATTTGGCAAAATTAGAAGAGATAATCCAAGATTTAGCGAAGATAAAAATCGATGGACTCTTTTATTATGATAATGCTATTTTAGAAATTATAAATCATAGGAAGATAAACATTCCTCTTTACTTTAATAAAACACATATGGTAACGAATGCTAATACACTGAATTTTTATCATGATTATGGTGTAAAAGGTGCTTATTTATCTAATGAAATTACATTAGAAGAAATAAAACAAATTCGCAAACATACAAAGATAGAATTAGCAGTTATGTTAATGGGATTTCCTACTGTTGCGATGAGTCATCGGAAATTGATTACAAATGATGGGAAAGCAAATCAAAAAAAGATAGAAAATCCTATTAAAATGATAGAACCAATCTCAAAACAAGAGTATCTTGTTTCGGAAGAAAAGCATGGGACTTCTTTTCACTATGGAAAAAGAATGAATGCTAGTATTTGTTATAAGGAATTAAAAGAAATAGGTATTGATTATGGGATATTGGTACAAGATGATTTAGATTCAACAAAATATTTACAATTAGTAGATGCATTTTTAAAAAATCAAACGAGGGAAATTGATGCTTTTATCGGAAGAAATAGATGCTTTTTATATAGAAAAACAATTTATCGGGTGAAGTAAAATGAAAAAAGTAGAATTATTAGCGCCAGCGGGAAATTTAGAACGTTTAAAAATTACCTTACTTTATGGTGCCGATGCCGTGTATTTAGGTGGAGATAAATTTGGATTAAGAGCGAATGCGATTAATTTTAGTAAAGAAGAATTAAGTGAGGGATGTACTTTTGCCCATTCTTTGGGAAAAAAAGTTTATCTTACGATGAATATAGTATTTCATGAAGAAGACTATCAAGGATTTGAATCGTATGTAAAAGAGGTAGTTTCTTGTGGAATTGATGGAGTAATTGTAAGTGATCCTTATGTTATTCATTATATGAAGAAAAATTATCCTAGGATAGAAGTGCATTTATCTACACAAGAGTCGGTAACAAATAAAAAAGAAGCAATGTTTTATCAATCTTTAGGAGTAAGTCGTATTGTTTTGGCAAGAGAATTGTCAAAAAAAGAAATCAAAGAAATTATTGATGCGACAGGATTAGAAATTGAAGTTTTTATTCATGGAGCGATGTGTACTTGTTTTAGTGGTCGTTGTGCTTTATCGAATTATGTTACGAATCGAGATGCCAATCGTGGTGGATGTGCTCAAATATGTAGATTTGTTTTTGAAAGAGAAGATGGTACTTTTCAGATTGCTAGTAAGGATTTAAATTTATCAAAATATATTGGAGATTTGATTGAAATAGGAGTGACCTCTTTTAAAGTAGAAGGAAGAATGCGCTCTTTATACTATTTGGCTACTGTTATTGGAACCTATCGTGAAATTATTGATTTATATTTAGAAAATAAACTGACAACAGAGAAAATGGAAGTATTAGAAGAACGATTAAATCGAGTAGCGAATCGAGAAACTTCTTCTCATTATCTTATGAAACAAGCAGATGAAAAAGATCAATACTATATTGGCAGAGAAGAAAAATCAAACCAAGATTATTTGGGAATTATTATAGATTATGATCAAAAAAATCAATGTATTGTTTTAATTGAAAGAAATTATTTTAAACGAGGAGATCAAGTTGAAATATTTACTCCTCAAAAAGAAATATATCAATATACCATTGATAAAATATATGATGAAGAAATGAATGAATTAGATGTTGCTCGCCATCCAGAACAGATTTTGAAATTAAAATTTGATATTCCTGTAGAAAAATATTCTATGATAAGGTTAATTAAAGGAGGAAAAGAAGAATGAATTATATAGAAGAAGCGAAGAGAAACTTTTTAAATAAAGAAAATTACTTATATGAGGCAGCTACGAAAAGTAAGGATGCTATTCGCAAAAGAGAGGAACCAGAGGATATGAGACCTGCCTTTTTTCATGATATTGATCGAATTATTCATTCTTTAAGTTATACTCGTTATATTGATAAAACCCAAGTGTTTTCTTTTAAAGAAAATGATCATATATCAAAAAGAATGATTCATGTACAACTAGTAAGTAAGATTGCAAGAACGATAGGTAGAGCTTTAAATTTAAATGAAGATTTAATTGAAGCAATTGCCTTAGGACATGATATAGGGCATACGCCGTTAGGTCATGCAGGGGAACAAATGTTAAATGAAATTTCTGAGGAAGTGTTGCAGGAACGGTTTGCACATAATGTACAAAGTGTAAGAGAACTTATGGAAGTAGAAAATTGTGGAGAAGGATTAAATTTAACGATTCAAGTATTAGATGGTATTCTATGTCATAATGGAGAAATGTTATCTAATGAATATGTTCCTATGAAAAAAACAAAAGAAGAATTTTTAAGTCAATATGAAGAATCTTATAAAATTGGTAATAAAACAAAAAAGATACATCCTATGACTTTAGAAGGGTGTGTTGTGAGAATCAGTGATATTATTGCTTATATTGGAAGGGATATTGAAGATGCAATCGAATTGAAAGAATTTAATCGTAATGATATTCCTGAAGAAATTCGTAATGTTTTGGGAGATAACAATAAAGATATTGTAAATACATTGATTTTAGATATTATAAAAGAAAGTATCAATCAACCTTATATTAAAATGAGTTCTCCTGTTTTTAAAGCATTATTTGATTTAAAAAAATTTAATTATCAAAATATCTATAATAAGAGTTTAAAAAAACAAGAAGTAGCATATTATAAAGAAGGAATGCATAAATTATTTAACAACTATTTAAATGCAATCAAGAGTCATGATACGAATAATATTATTTATCAAATATTTTTAAATAATCAACATGAGAAATATTTAAAAAATACCAAACCAGAACGTCAAGTAATTGATTTTATTGCAGGTATGACAGATGATTTATTTATGAAAGAAATAAAAAAATTTGCTTGAAAAAATTGCAGATTTATGTTATAATATGGTTGGTTTTAAAGAGATGGGGTATATTGCCTCTCTTTTTTAAAAGAAAGTCACTATTTACTTGTCAAATACAAAAAAATATGTTATACTTTGGCAAGTTGAGCAGTAGACTCAAGAGAAAAAAGAAATGTAAAAATGAGGTGAACATATGGGAAATAAAAATGTTGTCTATCTAACTCAAGAGGGATTAGATGATTTAAAGAAAGAACTAAGTGATTTAATTAATGTTCGTAGACCAGAAAATATACAAGCAATTAAAGAGGCAAGAGCATTGGGTGATTTATCTGAAAATGCGGAATATGATGCAGCAAGAAATGAACAAGCCCAAATCGAAGGCAGAATTCAACAATTAGAAAAAATGTTAGAAAATGTATCTATCATTTCCGAGGTATCAAAAGATCAAGTAGGAATTGGTAATACTGTATCTATTAAATATGTGGATGACGATGATGAGGAAGAATATAAAATTGTAGGATCACAAGAAGCAGATCCATTTGAAAGTAAGATTTCTAACGAAAGTCCAATTGCAAGAGCATTATTTAATCATAAAGTAGGAGATATTGTAACAGTAGAGAGTCCAAATGGATCTTATGAAGTAGAAATTGTA
The DNA here is from genome assembly GCA_947600015.1 of uncultured Bacilli bacterium. Lineage (GTDB taxonomy): Bacteria > Bacillota_I > Bacilli_A > RF39 > UBA660 > CANRGD01. The sequence goes on along the minus strand of CANQFX010000007.1, from coordinate 20,238 downwards.
GAAATTAAATAAACGAAAATTCGACAAAAAAACAAAAGCAAATAGCCTATTCTAGAAATAGAAATAGGTTTTTTCTTTTGTAAAGGATGATCATTATGAATTTTATTGGGGTATATTTATTTCATATATTAAGTTTATTTGATACAAAACCGGTATGGAATCCAAATCAAGAAATGAAAAATCAAGAAATTATAGAAAAAATAAATCCTATTCGTAATCAAGCAGGAGTAATAGATACGTTTGATATACAAATAGAAATTCCAAAAGAATATCGAAAAGAAACTGTAGAAATAAATTCCTGTATTTTTGATGCGATTAATAATTATAAAACATTAGATCCTGGAGAAGCAATAAATATTAATCTAGAAATAAAAAATAATTCTCAATATAATTATTCTTATGAAAAGAATAGTTTTAGATTGCTTACAAAAACAATAGGAAGTAATACAAAAAATACTATCCTTGGGTTTGATCAGAAGAATATTTCCGATAATTTTTTATTATATCGTAGTATGAATTCAGCAATAGAGAATCTTTATGAAGCAGATGAAATGAGTATAGAGAAAATGTTATCTAATCAAATGCTAGATGAAAAATTACAACAAAAAGGATATCATGGGGTGGATCAGCTTAGTGTTTATTATTTAGATTTTTATAATGAAAAGTATCATCTTAAGAAAAAAGGGTTAGAAGAGTTTCCTAAAAAAGTTATAAAAGAAATATTTTCTGGAGAATTTTCTTCAGAAAAAGAAAGTAATCAAATATTAATTGCTCTTGCTTATCTTTATTATTATCGAAATACTGTTTTTTTGACTTTTCCAAATCAAAAAGAAAAAAGTATCTTTTTCTACATTACAAAAAAACCTGAAATAGGAAGTGTAAAAAAGACATTTAAGATAATAAAGAAAAAGGAAAAAGCAAAACTTTCTAATATTATTTTATCCACTTCCAAAACGAATTCAATTCCATCTCTTAATTATCAATTCCAACTAGATTTTAAATTAAATTTAACGAAAAAATAACTGTATATCCTTTTGCTTCTTTGAAAAAGATACTTTTATTACGGAAAGAGGACACAGAAAATAGTCCTAATATGTAGATTGTTTATAGAAAATGGAAAATATATTTCTTATCATGAAATAAATATAGTAGAGAAATCAGATGACTTTTTAAGAAATCTGATTTTTAAATGATAAAACATTCTTTTCAAATGAGCAGAAATAGGTTATACTAAAAGAAAGATAGAAAGTGGAGTGTGGGGTAAATGATTGTTAGAAAGCCATATGCATTTTTGATAAAGAACTTTAAAAAAATTCATATATTTTTATTTGTATTATGTGCTTATATTTATTATAAAAATATGCAAACTAGTTCTTTTGTAAATGAGTTTTTAAAATTAGGAACTTATGATTCTTATAACGAGCCAATTACAAAATATGTATCTGGATTGGTAATATTCCTGTTAATCATTGTTATTGCGACTAGCATTGCTTTAGTATTTTTGTTGAAGCATAAGAAAAAGCCTTGGAAATTATATTTATTGCCAGTAATAGAGTATAGTGCAATGTTGATTTTATTTATGGTAATCAAAGGTTATTTTCAATCTTATGATGGTTCTACAGAAACAACTGCGGCTAGAGCGATGCGTGATATTATTTTTATTTTGAGTATTTTTGAATATCCTGTATTTCTTCTTTGGTTTTTAAGAATTTTTGGAATAGATCTTCATAAATTTAATTTTAAAATGGATGAAGAATACTTAGAATTAGCTAGTGAAGATAGAGAAGAGTTAGAAATTAATGTAGATATTGATAAAGAAAGTTTTAAAAGATTGTGGCGTCGATTACTTCGAAATTTAAACTATGTTTATCAGGAACATAAATTGATTATTAATTGTATTGCAACCATAATTTTAATTATTGTCATTAAAAATACTTATACTTATATTTTTGTGACTCATAAATCTTATAAACAAGGGCAGACTTTAGAGGCAAATGGGTATACGATTTCTATTAATGATAGTTATTATACGGATAAAGATTATCATGGAGAAATCATTTCGAAGGAAAGTAACTTTGTAATATTAGATTTAACTGTAAAAAACAATTGGGAACCAAGAGAAGTAAATTTTAATCAATTTCACATAATGAATGGAATTTCTAATTATATGACGACTTATAAGGTTTATGGAACGGAATTTCAAGATTTAGGAACAACTTATGAAAATAAAGAATTAAAAAGAAATGAAAGTCTAAATTTTATTATTGTGTTTAAAGTGGATAAAAAATTAGATAAAAATAGATTTGTACTTTATTATCAAGAACTAGGGGGGAATGATGCATATTTAAGAAAAATTAAATTAAATATGAATGATGTATCCAAAATAGTAGAAGAAAAAGAAAGAAAATTAACAGAATCAATTTCCTTTGAAGTAATGAAAAAGAAAGAAAAAATTACATTAGAAGAATTAGAAATCTTAGATGAAATAAATTATACTTATCATATTTGTACTACAGAAAGGTGTGATACTAGTACCAAAAATTATAAAGCAAAAGAGGGAAATCAGCTATTAAAAATTAGTTTTTCATCTAATACATATGAAGGGAAAGATATGATTGACTTTTCAACAAAGTATGGTAAAATTAATTATAAGGATAGTAAAGGGCGAGTGCAAGAAATCAACATAAAAAATCCAATTGGAAAAAATTATTATGGAAAATATTTGTATATTGAAGTGCCAAAAGAAGTCGTTGCAGCAGAAGAAATTAAGTTAGTTTATACAGTAAGAAATTATCGATATCAATATCAATTGAAATAAGGAGAAGAATATGGATAAAAAGGTAAAAAAATATGTAAAAATAGGAATTGTGATTGTTATTATAGGGCTTTTTATATGGTTTTTAGTCTTATCACCTTATTTAACATTTAAGAAAAATGAAAATACGATGAAAGAAGCAGCCAAGAGATATATTGAAATTAATGCACAAGAGGCACCGACAGGAAATCGAGTAAAGACAATTACTTTACAGACTTTATATCACAAGGCATATATTAAAGAGGATTTTTATGTTCCTTATACTAGTAAAGCTTGTTCTTTAAAAGAAAGTTGGGTAAAAGTAAAACGAGTTAATGGAGAGTATCAGTACTATCCATATTTGAAGTGTGGTGTTTTAGAGTCTACGGTAGATCATAAAGGACCAGTAATTACATTAAATGGCGATGATGCAATTATTGTAAATAAATCAGAAAAATATCAAGAATTAGGAATTAAAAGTGTAGTAGATAATACCGATGGAAAGATGAGCAATTCTTCTGTTACTATCAAGTCCAATGTTAATACAGAAGAAGTCGGAAATTATGAAGTGACCTATAGTGTGACAGATAGTTTTAATAATAAAACTACAAAGATAAGAAAGGTAACCGTAGTGGAAAGATTGAAAAATGCAGTCAATCAAGCAACAAAGAATCAAGGATATTATATGGGATCTAATCCTAATAATTATATATATTTTTCAGGAATGTTATTTAGGATAGTAGGCTTGGATGGTGATAATGTAAAGATTATTGCTGATACTGATATTGCTAATGTAAATTATGCAGGTATTGAAAAGTGGTTAGATTATTATTATGATCACCTTACTGATAAGGCAAAGAAGATGATTGTAAAAAATAAATATTGTAATATGAGTGTAGCAGAAAATACGACGGATACAACAGAATGTAATTCTTATACGAATGGGAAAAATACTTATATTATATCTATCGATGAAATTAATCGGGCAACTGCAAATGATGGAAACTTTTTAAAACCACAATCTATGTCATGGACAGCAAATAAAAAAGACGATAATAATGCTTATGTGACAAGAAATAGATTTTTTGGGACAGAAATAAATAAAAACTATTTGGCAGAAGATCAAACAGATAATTATGGGGTGCGGCCTGTATTAACAATTAAAGGAGACAATTTAATTCAATCAGGAACAGGTACGAAAGAAGATCCATATTCTTTAGGAGAATTTACCTATGCAAAAGCGAATGATTTATTAAATACTAGGTTTGCTGGTGAATATATTAGTTATTCTGGTTATTTATGGAGAATTGTTGATGTTGATGATGATGGTACAGTAAAAGTCATTTCTGATGATACCATAAAAAAAGATGGTCAAAATATAGAAACATACTATGATACATCGGCAAAAGCTAAAATCTATAATCCTAATCAAAAGGGAAATGTTGGCTATTACATTAAAAATAGTGCAACGGAATTTGTAGATACATCATATTTTGTTAGTAAAAATGTTACTGTTCCAATTTATAAAGAAAAAATATTATATGGAAAAGAAACAGATACGAAAAAATATAAAGTAAAATTATCTGCTCCAAATATGTATGAAATGTTTAGTGCATTTGTATATGAAGGAGATAGCATGCAGTCATACTGGTTTATTAATTCCTCTAAGAAACAATATATAAAAGCTACAATTTCTGATATTGGAGTAGTATTGCCACAAGAAGTATATGACAATATGGAATTTGGAATTCGTGTTGTTGGTTATTTAAATAAAAATGTAGCTGTAAGTAAAGGAAAAGGAACAAAGCAAAACCCATATACAATCTAGAAGTAAGTAGGTGATAAAATGCCAAGAAAAAAAGCATCAAAACGGAAAAAGATAACTTTATTTATAGGAATTATTCTTCTAGTATGTTTTATTCTATTTGGTAGTATGATATTGATTTTTCCCAAAAAAATATATCAAATCGAAAGTAGAACAGAAAATATTAAAGAAGAAAGAAAAAAAGATGAAGAGGGTTATAAAACATTTGCTTGGTTAAGAGTACAAGGAACGAAAATTGATACACCAATTATTGGATATGAAAGAAACGATGTAGAAACAAAAGTAAGTAAAAAAGATTTCTTATGGAATATTATTACTAAAGAAAAGTTATACAATAAAGTTAATATTATGGGACATAATATTATGAATCTTTCTAAAAATCCTGAAATTGGATTAGATTATTTTGAACGTTTTGAAGAATTAATGGCATTTATCTATCCTGACTTTGTGAAAGAAAATAAATATATTCAATATACTATTGATGGAAAGGACTATCTTTATAAAATTTTTGCAGTAGGTTTTGAGGAACGTTATGACTTGAAGTTATATAAAGATAACAATTATACAAAAAAAGAATTGAAATCATACATAAAAAAAGCAAAAAAGAATAGTCTGTTTGAATTTGATATCGATGTAGATGAAAATGATAAAATCATTACATTGATTACTTGTACAAGAATGTTTGGAAAGGAAAATTCTTCTATCGAATTTAAAGTAGATGCCAGAATGGTAAGAAAAAATGAGAGACTTCATAATTATCAAGTAGAGGAAACGGATAATTATAAAGAAATAGAAAAAATTATGAAAGGTGATGAAGTAGGCAATGAAAAAGCATAAGTTGGGAATAATTGGGGTTGTTTTAGTAATGGTTTTAGGATTCATTTTCTTGAATATGGATGCAAAAGCAGAAGAACTTACGCAAGAACAAATAAAGGCTTATCTAGATGAAAAAAGTAAGACATGTAATGCGGGTGATTTATATGACAAATACAAGCCAAGATTAGTGCGGTGGTGTTCCAAATATGATGAAACAACAAAAACCTATAGCGATAAAGAATGTGCAAATTTTCCGACTGATGAAAACTTATATGGTTTAGGGCAATATAACTTTAAAATTGTATTTGATGGTAAGGCAAGTGATTTGAAAGATGCAAAATTTAAAGTAGTTGCATCAACTGCGGTAAATCCATATACAGCGATAATAGATGCTAGTTCAGGAAAAAATGGAACTAATATAGGATATTTGTTACGTGATGCTGATGGATTATATAGTGTCACAATTGGATTAGTATCTTCTACGGATGGATGTTTAGGAGTAAATGATTCTAGATATTCTACAATAACTGATGAAGAATATAAATACAAAGGTGCATTTACAGTAGAACTTACAAATGAAAAGCAAGGGACAGAAAAAAAAGGGAACATAACGTTAAATACCTATCCTATAATAGATCCTGATTCTTTTGTTCCAGGAACAGGAGCAGATCCCGAAACAAACAAAGTAACAATTAGTAATAGTGACTTTAATAAAAACTTTAATGAAATTGTTAGTCATGTTCCTAATGATGCCACTCATAAAAGAAATTTAGGTGCAGGTAAAAAACTAACTGATACAGATACAGCTGAATTATATTGTCGGGCAAATTTAAGTGCTGAGGATATTGATAATATATCAAAATATCAAAATGATCCTACTACAGGAAAATATTATTTAGACCAAAATAAAGATTATTACTATGCTAAAAGTACGGAAGATGTTCCTTACTCTCTTGAATATGAGTATAATTATGCACCTGGAAATGTAGTAAGAAGTCAAGCAAATGGTACTTGTACAAGGACTTGTGAAGAAGCGTTAAAAGTAGAATATGGACCACCTGTATCTTCAAAAGCTGGGCTTTGTTTTGAATATAAAGTAAAAGTGACAAGTTATGTCAAATGTGAATCAGTAGCAACTTATGAAAAACCAAAAATCACAGAAGAGTATTGTAATCCATATCCGATTTGTAGTAATGGAAGTCCAACATATATTCATCAAGCAGGACCAAAAGAAGAGTTTGATTCTTGTATTCAAACATGTGATGGAGGTAAATATAGCCAAAAATGTAGTAAAAAATGTTATGAGAAAGTATATGGTACAAATACTACAAATTTACCTTTGAATTTTAATAATCAAACTTTTGTGACAAATATGGCACAAGCTTATGTATATACATCAGGAGAACTGGATGAATGCTTACGTTATAATCCAAATGGATGTTATGTGCATGTAGGAGATACTATTCGATGGGTTAATGGTCCGGATCAAAGTAGTAGAGGTGTGTATGCTAATTATGGTCGTTGGTATCAAGATACAGGATATGCTGTGGGAAATAACGGAAATAAGGTCTATATCCCTGATAGTGGAGGATTTAAAAGACGTGATTATGGAAATGGTTATGAATGTCAAGATGTTTGTTCATGGGAAGGATGTAGTGGAGACCAATATTTAAATCCAGGTCAGATAGATGCTGATTTAAAAATAAATACTGAAAAATATAATGCCGCTGTTACTTCATGTAAAGCTGCAGCAAGTTGTACTGAAACTACTACTGAATATGCAATTGCAGTAAAATATGATACGAAAGATAAAAATGATAATACAGTAGTAAATAAAATTTATTTCCCATATAGTAAATCTCCAACAAGTGAAAAATTAAATTCAAAAAAATCAGATTATACGGATAATGATGATAATGGTAAGAAAATCGTGATAGATTTTGCAGGATGTTATAGAGGAAATGATGCTAATCGTTGGTATATGACAGAATGGAGTTTCCCAGGAACCTGGATTCATAATAAAACCGGTGATATCACGTATAAAATAGAAGGTTCAGATGATGGTTGGGAGAAACAAGAAAAACAATTCTGTTCTCCACTAAATGCACAAAATGTTAATTCTGCTTGGTGGAATTGTTACGAGATTTATAAGGCATCAAATAAAACCGCTAGTGATGTTCAAACACTAAATCAATGCTATAACGATATTGGAGTAGTGATAAATAGTTCTGATCCTACGAAAAAAATCGCAACTTATGCACGTTTTGATGATAGTACAAGCACTTCAAATGGATATAATATTCAAGCACAAACGAAAGATTTTGGATACTTTGGTTGGAATTTAAAAATTAATTGTTTCTATGCCTTGAATTCTACTACACCACCAGATGGTGGTCCAGGGGATGATCCAGCATGTGATCCGAAAAAAGAATGTTGTGAACCACCATGTTTTGGAGATGAAGGATATGAGGTTCGTTCTGTTGATTTGGAAGATTTGTTCCCTGGAGAAGGAAGAAAGATTGGATTTAACTGGACGAGCGCTGCTACATTACCTGCCAATAAAAATGAAGCATATGCAATGAATCCAGCAAAATTATTAGAAGTAATTGAGAGCAGAAAAGACGAAATTTATGATGAAGATAAAGAAAATATGTATTTGGATTATCGCTTTGTTCTTACACCAAAAGATTTAAGAAATATTAGAGCAGATAATAAAACGCAGAAGTATACTTCTTATAATGGAACATTTAAAGTAATCAATGGTGTTAATGTTTATAGTAGCGATTTGTTCCGCGAATCAGGGGCTATTATTACGGCTCAGAAAAAAGCGGTACTAGGATATAACAATACTGTAGGTACAGCTAATAGTTATGAGTCTACAGAGAAATAATAGGGAGGTTAAAATAAGATGAATAAAGGAATGTTAACAGTTGGAATTATTTTATTAGCATTAATTGCTTTATTACTGATTAATGTAATTAGTAATTATTCCACAGGTAGTGAATTAGATTATTATTTAGTAAAGGAAACGACGGATGCAGCAATGGAAGATGCATTAGATATTGGCTATTATCGATTAAATGGTTTAATTCGAATCGATAAAGAAAAATTTGTAGAAAGTTTTCTTCGTCGCTTTGCAGATAGTGTAGATAATACAAGAGGTTATACCGTTAGTTTCTATGATATTAATGAAGTTCCTCCTAAAGTTAGTGTGAAGGTAGACTCTAATACAGTATTAAGTTTTTCTGGAGAGTCAGCAAGATTAACTACACAAGTAGATTCGCTTGTTGAGTCTGATTATGAAAAAGATACTTATATTGAAAGTAGATTAAAAGATCCAAATGATGATATTGGCAAAAAGATTGGTGAAAGAAGTAATAACAAATAGAGAAGAAAGTGAGGAATAAAAATGGGAAATTTAGGTGGTGGAATTAAAAAATTTCTATCTAATAAAAACACAGTAACTGTACTAGGTGTAGTTGCTGCTATCGTAGTATTGTATGTTGCGTACAATATGCGTGTAAAATCAGCAATTAATCCAATTAATGTACCATATGCAACGAAAGAAATTAATCCAGGAACACAAATTACATCCGATATGGTAGGAACGAGAGCTGTTCCTCCTTCTATGCTAGAAGGAGACGTTATTAGAACACAAGGAGATGTTATTGATAAATATTCTGATGCGGATACAGTTATTCCAGAGGGAAGTTTGTTTTATCGTAGTGTAGTTGTGGAAAAAGAACAATTACCAGATAATATTATTTTGGATTATCCAAAGGGGTACGTTCTATATAATATGTCTGTTGATACAGCAAGTACTTATGGAAACTCAGTTTATCCTGGAAACTATATTGATATTTATTTAAAGGCAGTAAATCGAATTGCTGAAAATACACAAATGACAGCGGATGCAGATAAAATTATGTTAGGAAAACTAATGTCTAATATTAAAGTATTAGCAGTAAAAGACTCTAGTGGTCAACCAGTATTTTCTAACTTAGATGAACAAAGAACACCAGCAATGATTGTGTTTGCATTACCGGAAGAATATTATATTCTATTAAAGAAAGCAGAATTCTTAAGAACTTATGATTCAACTTTAATACCAGTTCCAACGAATGAGAGTTTAAAGGATGAACCAGGTGATTTACAAATCTCTAGTGATCAATTAAAAGATTGGATTAATCGCGTTACTGTTTGGACAGAAACAAAATAAAGGAAAAGAATAAACGTGAAAGAATAAAAAGAAGGGATGTGGGTTAGATGAATGAAAATATATTTGACAAGTTAGATTTTGGACCATTGCGTTCATTACTAGATAATGATGATATTACAGATATTTCATTTGATAATAACGGACAAGTATGGATTCGTTCTCTAACACAAGGTTCTATGCGTGTAGAAGTGGAGGGCCTAACTCCTGAATTTGTAGAAAAGTTAGCCTTTCAATGTTCTAATGTCATGGGAACAACTTTTAATAATGCTAAACCATTTTTAGATGCAGAATCTGCGGAACTGCGTCTAAATTTCGTTCATCAATCCATTGCAACGAATGGAATTGCTATGGTAATTCGTAAAACTCCAGCAAAAATAAGGTTGGAGAAAGAAAAATTATTAAAAGAAGATTACTTTACTCAAGATATTCACGATATCTTAATTAAATGTGTACAAGGGCACTGTAATATTATCGTTTCTGGGGAAACTGGTTCTGGTAAAACAGAGTTTGTTAAATATTTGGCAAGTCACACGAAAACGAGTGAAAAAATTATTACTATTGAGGATACACTTGAATTACACTTGGATAAAATTTTTCCACAGAGGGATATCGTGGCAATGAAGACCAATAATGTTGCGAGTTATACGGATGTGTTGGTTACTTGTATGAGACAAAATCCTAAATGGATTTTACTATCTGAAGTACGTAGTGCTGAAGCAGTTACTGCTGTGCGAAATTCTATTTCTTCTGGACATAATATTTTATCTACTATTCATGCAGATAAGGCATCAGCTATTCCTTATCGTTTATACAGTTTGATGGAAACGGATCTAGATGTAAATCAATTTTTAACTACAATTTATCGTTATGTTCAAATTGGAGTTCATATTAAGGCATATTATAGCAAAGAATATAAAAAGTTCCATAGAGAAGTAGATGAAGTAGTAGAGTTTTATGTAGATGAAAATAACAAACCATGTTCTAGAACAATTTATCAGAAATTGTTTGGTAAGGCTCCATTGATGAGAAAACCGAGTAGTCATTTGTTAGAATATTTAGAAAATCAAAATATTGATGTTAGTGAGATTGTTTCAAGATTACCAGATGATATGGCGTTAAAAGAACAAGAAGCGAGTGTAGAAAATACTAGTGATACTCAAACGAATGATGCAACGCAACCTGTAATTTCTAATGCTTCTTCTCAACCAGAAGCAGCACCAACACCTGTTGCGGCGCAGCCAGTCATGGCACCGAAAGTAAGCGAAATGCCATCTATTGTTTCTCCTTTGATACAATCAACCACAACACCGCAGCAACCCTCACCACAGATGACAGTACCACAGCCAGTGTTAATGGCACAGCCTGCACCAACCACACAAGCGATTGTAGATAATCCTAATACAAATCTTGGTAGATTAGGGGAAACAGGTGCTGCATAGAAAGGAGTAAATTATGTTTTTTGAAGAATTAATCATTATTATTGTAATTGTAGTCGGTATTTTTCTATATCGAAATTATCAAGGACAAAATGTTGGAAAATTTATTACCTCTCAAGTTCAGGAAGTCTATGATAGGTTTGCTCCTTATTCATTTAAGACCGTCCGAGAAAAAACGAAAGAGTTAGGACAAGAGTATACTCCTAGACAATATTTAATTCAAATTGGAGTACTTGGTGGGTTTGCTGGTGTAGTATCTTATCTATATTTTTATAACTTAATTATTTCAATTTTCTATATTGTTGCCGCAATCATGTTTGTTCCTTATTTATCTTATTTGCGTTGTAAGAAGGTATATTCAGAATTTATTTTCGAGCAAATACAAACTTATACTTCCAATGTAATTATGGAGTTTGCTACGACGCAGTCCTTTGTAAAATCATTAGAGGGAGTAAGAAATTCTGGTATCTTAGAAGATCCTGTAAAAAGTGATGTGGATCACATGATTGAAATATCCTATCAAAACGGAACGATTGATGAGGCTTTAAATTATATGAGTGAATTGTATCCTTTTTATATCGTGAAAAATATGCATCAGTTATTTTTACAGATTACCAAAGAGGGTGCAAGAAATTCTGCGGATTCCTTAGAAAATATGCAACAAGATATTGATATGTTAGTAGAGAGTGTATACCGTGATAGAATTGAAAGACAATCGTTTCATAAATCCTTTTTACAATTTGGAATTATGCTGTACTTAATGGTTATGTTAGTACAATATTTGTTAGGAAGAGAAACTTATTTAGTATTGCTAGAGCGATGGTATATTCAAGTATTACTTCATGGGACAATTGTTATTAATACCTATTTCCTTTTAAAAGGAGAAAAATATTATAATGAGAATGTGGGTGCTGAATAATGGAAGTATTAATTGTAGGAGCAATTTTAATATTTATATTAATTTATAATAATACAATTGATAAAAATAAGTTTATTGCAGATAATGCACGATATCTAGAAATATTTAGAGAAGAAGATTATACTTTCTTAGTATATGCAAAATATGGGGATGACGCAGATGCAGATCAATTGTATATGAAAAGAGTATTGTACGCTATTATTTCCTTTTTTATTGTATTGGCATTTGCAATCAGTGGTGGAGATTCTGCCAATTTAATTGATTCTCAATTCTTTTTAAATTTAGTTTTAGCAGCAGTTGTAGCAGTAGTCATATTTAAATCATCTTATAGTAGTTTAAAAAAATTTTATAAAGCACACTTACATGATATTGATGTTATGTTGCCATACTATTTAAAAAGTTTAGAAATTTTAATTCAGCACTATACGGTGCCGGTTGCAATAGGAAAATCCATTGATGATGCTCCAGAAATTTTTAAACCAGGGTTAAGAAAATTAATTGAACGTATTAATTCAGGAGACTCTTCTGTTGATCCTTATATGGAGTTTGCCAATACGTATCCAGTTAGGGATTCTATGCGTATGATGCGACTTTTATATCGTTTAGGATTGGGATCTCAGGAAAGAAAACAAGAGCGATTAATGATGTTTTCTAGAACGGTATCTAATTTACAAAATAAAGCAAGAGAAACAAAATATCAAGAACGTCTTCATCATATGGAAAGTCAAACCATGGTAATGTTAGTAGTAACTGGTATTGGTGTAATGTTAATTATTTTGATTTCTATGATGATGATGTTTAACATGTAAAATAAATAAAAAATATTGTTAATTCTAGATTAATTTGGTATAATAAAAATATCATAGGAAAGGATGTGAGAAATAGATGAAAGCAGCTACAGGAGAATTAAACTTAACAGTAATTACATTAATTGCTATTGCAGCAGTTATTGGATTTTTCTGGATTATGTGGCCTAATATTAGAAATTCATTAAATTCACAATGGGATAATATATCTTATATTTCTAGGTTTATTAACATATAAAAGAGGTGAATTAGATGCGAGATGCATTTGGTGGTGTTGTCAATTTAGTTATGATTGTTGTGTTCTTGGTCATTGTATCAGGATATTTGGCATTTAATGTTAATTATACCAAGGCTTTTCGCGTAAAAAACTATATTATTTCTACGTTTGAAGAATACGAAGGAAAGTGTGATGTCAGTAGTTCATGTAATACTAAAATAAAAGAATACATGAAAGCCATTGGCTATAGTGCAGTAAATTTTAGTATACAAGATTATACTTGTCATGATGGTTACTGCTATAAAAAGACGCAAGTAAGTGCAGCTGGAGAAGACTTAAAAGAGAGGGCATATTTTAAAGTAGTAACACAAATTAATATTGATATACCAATTATTAATAAAATATTACCATCATTAAAAATTTTCCAAGTATCAGGAGATACCAAACAAATTACTATACGATAGAAGAGGTGAAGATATGAATGTAATTGTTGCAAATGAACAGCAGAATCTATTATCTACCTTAGATATTGATATTATTAAAAGTATTTCTGGTACGTATGAAGCAAATGAAATCGTAGAGATGTTTAAAAACTTTTTCTATAGTAAAATGATTTTGGATGTAACAGCAATAAAGAACTATGAGGATGTTCAGAGTTTTCAAACGATTGCAACGGGTTTAGATGCAGAAAAAATCATTTTTTTATTACCAGAAGGTAGTAGAATCTGTACTTCTAATTTTTTATCCAAAATAATTGAAATGGGAATTTATAATTTTACAACCAATTTAGATGGAGTAAAATATTTATTAAAAAAGTCCAATACATATAATGATGTGTCTCGTATTGTCCAAATGCAAACTTTATCCACAACTGTTGTGGATAAAGTTAATGATGGTTCTAAAATTATTGGAATTAAAAATGTGACGGATCAAGCAGGGGCAACCACTTTAATTTATATGCTAAAAAAAGAGTTAGAGGAAGTATTAGGAAAAAATGATGTATTAGCGATTGAAGTGAACAAAAAAGATTTTCAATTATTTGGTGATAAAAATATGCTTTCCGTAGGAGCAGGGGAGTTAAAAAATACTATTAATCAAAATTTAAATAAAAAAGTAATTTTGGTTGATTTGAATGATATGACAGATGATTCTATGTGTGGAGAAGTTTTATATTTATTAGAACCAAGTATGGTCAAACTAAATCGATTAATGCGTAGGAATAGAAATATTTTTAGTAAACTTAAAGGAAAGAAAATTATATTAAATAAAAGTTTATTATCTAATAAAGATATTACGGATTTTGAATATGAGTCAAACTCTCAAATATTTTATAATGTTCCGCCATTAAATGAAAGAAAACGAAATAATATGCTACAGGATTTTTTGTCTAGGTTGGGCATTATTTCGGAAGAAGAGGATAAAAAAGAGTCTAATAAAATTTTTGGATTATTTAGACGTTGACAAAAATTAAGTTATCATGTATGATATAGATGTTGAAGGAGAGGTTGTTATGAATACAGACAATTGTAATGGGTTAGCACCCGTAGTAGCAATAATTAAGCATGGTGTGATGCCATTAGTTCAAATCGGAATTCCTATTGTATTAATTGTATTAGGAACATTAGACTTAGGAAAAGCAGTTATTTCTAGTGATGAAAAGGAAGTAAAATCTGCACAAAAAAGATTAATTCAGCGTTTTATTTATGCTGCAGCTATTTTCTTAGTGGTAACACTTGTTCAAGTAGTAATGGGAATTGTTGCGAAAGGTGGACAAGGAAATACTACTGGATGGCAAGGTTGTTGGGATTCTGCCATTGTAGAGCACAATATAAAATAATAGAATTATAGCAAATTAAATTGCTATTTTTTTTTTCTTCTGTTATAATTATTATGTTATAATGTAATTTGGAGTGGTCTTATGAAAAAAGAAAAATTATTTTTCCTACTTTTTTTGTTAGGAATTTTGTTTATTTTTCCTTTTAATACAAGTGCAAAAGAACAAAAGGATCATAAAAAATTAATTGTTTGTGAATATCAATATCAGTATTCCCAGGAAGAAAGTAAAAATATTGCTTATGAAATAAATTCTGATAAAACATTAAATTTGCCATTTCAGGATCAAGAAAATTACATTGGAAAAAAACCTTGGTATCATGCTGTGAATTTTACTGAGACGTATTTAAATTCCTCTAATTTAGGAGAAAATGCATATACTTGTCCAACTATTACCATAGAAAAAAATAATAATTTTTATACTATTTTTAATAATGATAAAACTACCTGTAATGGTGAATGTACGAAATTAGAAGCAACGAGAATTCGTTCTTATTCTAATCATATAAAAATAAAAAAGATTATTGATAGTACGACAGGTTCTAGTATAGGTCTTTATCAAAAATCTAGTTATGTTTTTCCTTATTTTAGATTGTTAGAAGACAATACAAAAGAATGGTCATTAGATGGAAGAGATTATGTATCCATAGAAAAACAAATTATGATAGGGAAAAAAGATATATTTGTACTTAGTGATGATTTTATAGATTCTATATTTCAAGAAAAGAAAGTAATCAGACCAGAACAAATTTATCGTTGTGTCACAAATAAAAAAGGTACTAATTTTTATCAATTATCAATCGATAAAAAAGAATGCCCAAAGAATGATTTGAGTACAAAAGATAATCAAGCAATGAGTGCAATTTATGCTACAAATGACTTTGGAGAAAGAGTTACAGAAGATGACTTATCAGAATGGGTCAATGGTTATACAGGAACGGTCGAATGTACCGGAGGGGATGATAGTAATTCTTTGCTTGGAAATCCAGAAAATCCTAATTCTGTTGCTTGGTTAGTACAAAAAATTTTGAATTATTTAAAAATTTTAGGTCCAATATTAGTTGTAGTATTAAGTGGCGTTGATTTTGCAAAAGCTGCTCTATTAGGAGATGCAGATACGATGAAAAAGGCACAGACGAAGTTATTTACTAGAATTGGTCTTGCAATTGCCTTATTCTTGATTCCAATGATTGTATCTGCACTATTAAATATTTTTGGAATTACAAGTGATCCAATTTGTGGATTAAGATAAAAAGGAAAAGAGGTGGTAAGAGATGACAGATAATAGTAATGCTGGTTGGGGTGGTGATATAGGTAGAATCATATTTACTTTATTTGACAGAGGGGCCTATTGGTTGCTTACTTTAATTTATGAAATATTCTTTAATGTATCTTCTGCTCAATTATTTACAAATGCTACCATCAGAAATTTTTATAGTAGAGTTCAATTAATTATTGGTGTATTTATGGTATTTAAATTGGCTGTATCGATTTTAGAAGCTATTATCAATCCTGATAAAGCAACGGATAAGACCAATGGTTTTGGAAATATTATCACTAGGGTAATGTTTGCACTTTTTATGTTGACCATATTAGTACCAATTAATATTCCTAATATTAGTTCTGACAGTTCAGAGTATGAAATTCAATTAAATAATAATGGTTTATTATTTGGAACTCTTTATTCTTTACAGGATAGAATATTAAAAGGAAACACGTTAGGGAGGTTAATTTTAGGTACTACGGGAAGTGATAACGAAAGTTCTGAGTTAACGCAAGAAGAACAAATGAGTCGAATGAAAAATATTTTTGCTTCTGCTATTTTAAAGGGATTTTTTAGAATTAACTTAAAACCAGAAAGCGAGCGAGTCTCAGATGATGAGAATGATTCGGCCAATTGGATGTGCCAAGATGAACTTACAGACGAAATATTAGATATATATGACCCTGTAGATGCAGATCCTCAAGAAATTTTGGATTTGGCTACGTTAGATTGTTCTGTTAATTTTGGAGGAAGTTGGACAGGGAATGGACGATATGCTTTTAACTATAAAGGAATTTTTTCCACTGTCGTTGCCTTGATTTTCGTCTATATTTTATTAAACTTTACGGTAAATGTAGCCGTTCGTGCCATTAAAATAGCAATTTTGCGTTTGATTGCGCCTATTCCAATTATTAGTTATATTGATCCAAAATCAGGAAAAGATGGTGCTTTTTCAGCATGGACCAAAACATTAACTTCTACTTATTTAGATTTATTTATCCAATTAGCGATTGTTTATTTTGTTATATTCCTAATTCAAGATATTCTTGTGAATGGAATTGACATTAGTGTAGGTACAGGGGTACTTGGTGTTATATCTCGAATCTTCATTTTCCTTGGGCTTTTTATCTTTGCGAAAGATGCACCAAAGTTTATTAAACAGGTGTTAGGAATTAAAGAAGATGCTGGCAAGGACTGGTTTAGTGGATTTGGTAAAGTGATGGGAATTGGAACTGCAGGTCTTGGAGCAGTTGGATCTGCACTATCAAATATGAGAAATACATGGGGAAAAGATAGAGATATGATTAACAGTCCTAATAAAGGGAAAAGAATTTTGGGACACATTGGTAGACTAGCTTCTACCGCAACTTCTGGAGCAGCTGGTTTTGTTGGAGGTGCATATACTGGTGCAAAATCTGCAATAACAGCAGATAAAGACTTTTCTAAAAACGCAAGAAATGCAATTGCTCGCCGCAATGCCAATTGGGCTCCGTTAGGTGAAAGAGCTGGTGCTTTTGCTGGTGATATGAAAGAACTATTACTAGGTAAAGAGTCTTTAGATACCTTAAAACGATTTAAGGAACAAGCTAAAAATTTTGAGAGTAGCTTAAAGTCAGAGGCTATAAAAGGAAAATATGGTCTAGGTACTCTAGATAAAGCAGAATATGCATATACTAATAATCTTAAAGGTATAGACGAGAGTAAACGCCTTAATCCTGGAGATAAATTCCAGGGTAATTCTAAAGAATTGATGGCCATAGGAGATGCAGCGAAAGCACAGGGGAAAGAACACTTTGAATACAGGGATAAAGAAATTAGTGTGAACGACTATGCACGAATCGCTGGGGATTTGGAAAAGGCAGAAATGCAGACATTGTATGGTGATCTTCGGACGAAGGGTTCAACTGGGTATACGTCTAATCCTGAGTTAGTAGCTATGCTAAAGGTTGTAGAAGATATTAGTAAATCAGTTCGTGGTGTTGAGGTAAATACAGATACTAGTAAAAATCTACATGATAGTATAGGGGTAGTAAATGCTAAAATTATTGAAGCAGAAAATTCTAGTCATTATCGAGCTAGTCAAAATAATAAAAAATAAAAAGGGGAGTGTGATATAAGTGAATTATTTAATACCAGCAAATACAAAAAGAGGGCAATTAATTTTAGGATTATTTCGACCTTTTGATTTGATTCTATTTGGAACGGGAGTATTGATTACGGTCATTTTACTCGCGATTGTTCCACTAGATTCTACATTAGTAACGATTTTAGTATTATCACCGGGAATTGTTTGTGGCTTTCTCGTTTTACCCGTTCCCAATTATCATAATATTTTAAATATTATTGTAGAACTATATGAGTTTTTAACAAATAGACAAACATATCGTTGGAGAGGTTGGTGTTATAAAAATGGCAAAAAAAGTAGGTAGTGGATTTACAGAAGATTGGATTCCAATTCGTGGAATTCAAAATAATATGATTATTACTTCGGATAATCAAAAAGTCACTGGAGTAAAAATATCTCCTCGTAATATTTTTATTCTAGATCCTGTATCTCAAGATAATATTTTGATTAGTTTAAAGAACTTTTATAATACGATTGATTTTGAATTTTGGTTAATTGTTGCGGATAGACCAGTAGATATTTCTGTTTATATGTCACAATTACAATTATTATTTAATGAAACGCAATCTCCTGCTATTAGAAAACTAATTAGTCAAGATATTGAGAAAGGGCAAACATTTATTAATAATAATATTGTAGATACAGAATACTATATTATGTTTAAATCTAAAGATCCAGATTTATTAATTAAAAGAGTTCGAATGATGATCAATGGCTTAGCAACATGTGGATTAAATGCATCTCAAGTAAGTAATGATGACTTACGAGTGGTATTAGATAATTTCTTAAATGGGGGAAATAGAACGGATTTTGGGACGGTGATGGCAGGATGAGTATTCGAAGTGAATTAGCACCAAAAGGCTTACATTTTTCTCCTAGTGATTTTATTATTAGTGATAAGTATGCTACAATTTTAACTGTAATTTCTTATCCTAAATATATTACACCAGGTTATTTATCTACATTGACTAATATGTCTGGAATTAAGATTGTTGTGAAACATATTCCTGTTCCTTTCCAGGAAATGGCAAAAATGTTAAATAAACAAGTTGCAGATTTAAAGGAAAAATATAAGACCGAACGAGATCAAACTTATCGAGAAAGAATTCGACAAGATGCGGAAAGTTTGGAATATTTTACCTCTATGTTAGCTGGAAGTCAGGCTCGAATCTTTGATTTTCAACTTCATATTATGATAACAGCGGATACCAAAGAAGAGTTAGAATTAAAGAAAGTAAATGTTAAAAATTATTTAGATGCAATGGAATTGAAAGCAATTTCTCTTCGATTTGAACAAGAAAAAGTTTTAAAATCCATTTTACCAATCTTTCCATCACAAGATGTTGAACAGAGAATTGGAACACCAATTCCTTCTGTTACGATTGCAGCTATGTATCCTTTTATTTTTGATAGTATTAAAGATCCAGGGCTTTCTACATTACTTGGTGTGGATTTTTCAGGAGGAGTTATTTTATTTAATCAATTTTTATACAAAATTAGAAAAGAAAACAACCGTAATAATGCCAATATGATTATCTTAGGTACATCTGGTTCTGGTAAATCTACTGCGGCGAAATTAATGCTTCGTACCCATATTAGAAATGGTTGTCAAATTGTTATTATTGATCCTGAAGATGAGTTTAGAGAAATTACAGAAACGTTTGGTGGCGATACAGTTGATATTGGAAAAGGTGGAGAATTTGGATTAATTAATCCTTTGGAAGTAGTAATTGATGCTGATGAAGAGGAAATTAAACAAGGATTAGGATACACTGTTTTAACTAGGACATTGCAATTTTTAAAAGCTTTTATGAAGTATTATGATCCATCTATCCCTGAGGATGTACTTACTATGTTTAGCGAAATTGTACAAGATACTTATAAACGATTTGGAATTGATTTTAATACTGATTTTTCTCATTTTACCTCTGCTGATTATCCAACGTTTAGTGATGTCTATGCAACCATTCGAGGACGTTTGATG
>CANQFX010000006.1 GCA_947600015.1 uncultured Bacilli bacterium | reverse complement strand
CCATGTCCATATCCTTCATATCGAACAGATTCATAATTCGCTCCATCGCTTGCGCCTTTCGCTTTGTCAATCGCTTTTTGAATGTTATCTTTTGGCATATTTTGTGCTTTGGCTTTATCTACTACCAGTCTTAAGGCTGCATTTTGGCTAGGATCAGGACTACCTGACTTTGCTGCTACCATAATTTCCTTAGCTAATTTTTGAAATACTTTTCCTCGTTGCGCATCTAATAATCCCTTTTTTCTGTGAATTGTTGCCCATTTAGAATGTCCACTCATAATTCATCCTCCTTTTTCTGTCTTTATAATATCATATTTTTCTTAAGAAGAAAAGAGTACCTGCAAATAATTATTGAAATAAAATAAAACATTAGATAAAAAATTTCTCTATAGTTTATGATCTATTTTTCTAGACTCTTTACAACTTAAGTTGTACTTTTTTATTAGAAATTATTTTTTTACTCTTGATTCGTGCTATAATAAAACTAATTGTTGGTGATATTATGTATTTACAATTAAATAAGAAAAAGATAAAAATTAAAACACTATCTACTTTTATGGAACGTTTTAAAGGATTAAAATTTGTATTAGAACCCATTGATTATGGAGTCTTCTTCCCTCATAAAAAATTTGTCACTACGAATTTTTTATGTCAACGTATTGATATCGTTTTAACGGATAAGAAAAATAAAATTTTATATTTATATGAGGATTTTCCTTCAGAAAGATATATTTATCCAAAAAGAAAAGTAAGAAATGTATATTTCTTGCCCTTACATACAGCAAAATATTTAGAGATTGGAACAACACTAAATATAAAAGAAGAAAAGAGCAAATAAACATTGCTCTTTTAAATTAACTCTTGAACAGAGATTGTTTTTTCTACTACTCGTTTTACATCCATGTCATTAAAAGGTTTACCCAACATATCAATAATTGGATAAGTAAAAGCTCGATCGATTGTTTCTTTAGAAGAGTCCCCAGAGATAATAGAGACAGGAATATCTTTAAACAAGTTTTCATTATTCATATAGTCCAATACAGCAAATCCATCTACATTTGGCATATTTAAATCAAGTAAAATCGCAACAATTTTGTGATTACTTTTATTATTTTCAATGATTTGAATTGCTTCTTCGCCATCTTTTGCAATTCCGATATTATATTGATTGATAAAAATACGTTTCACAAAATTTCTCACAATATTTGAGTCATCCACTACTAAAATTGTATCTTTTGTAAATGAAGAAACATTCTGCTTCTCTGTAAAATCCTGATAATGATTCAAATATTGTGTAATAATTTTTTTTGCATTCAATACTTCTTGCTCTAATTCTGTAAAATGATCTTTAATATAAAAGGAGTCTCCTACTTTACTTTTTTCCTCATGTGCCAAAGCAACCTCAGCTAATTTTTGAAAGCCAAAATTTTTGGCATCGCTTTTTAAAGAATGGACAAAAATTGTATAATTTGGCATATCTTGCATTGTTTTATATAAATTTAATTTTGCTAATTTTTGTTCTATTCCTGAAACAAATTCTCCTAATTTATCATGATATGTTCCCATATCACCAAATAATTCTAAACTCTTCTGAATATCTACACCAGAAGAAATTAAAAATGAAACATCATCCATAACCCTACTCTCCTTTATTCTTATTTTATAATACTCTTTTTTATTTTGCAACGGTTTTATTTCGTTTATTGTAAATTACAGGATAAGGGTCATTATATTTCTCCAAATAAGAAATTTCTAACACACCAAGATTATTCTCACGAACTTGACGTCTAGCTTCATAAATCATTCTTAATTGCCACTCTTCTTCACAATCTTCAAAATATGTATCTTCTTCCCACACACCGTTACTAAACGCAATGATAAAATCAATATTATTTTTACCAGCGAATTGAATGATTGTTTCTGTAGCCTCGTTTGGCATAAATCCAACAATTAATTGACAATTCTTTACAACGGTATCTTTTGTCATCGACTCTTTTTTTAATATTAAATTAGGAATATTTGATGTAGTCGTAATTAGTTTTGGATCATAGACCGTAACAGTTCCTTTTTTATTCGCTAAAGCAAGACGTTTCCCAAGACATGGAATTCTACCTCCACCACACTCGATAATATTTTGATGAATATCAAAATTGTTTTGAGTCAATGTCAAAAAACCATCATAAATATTATTTTCTTTTTGAATCATTCCTAACTCATCGTAAATTTGCCTTAACAAGTCAGAAACAAACAAAGAATGCTCTCCCCAAGTATAGTTTGCAAGAAGAAAACTTAATTCTTCCTCTGTATAATACTCTTTATGTTCTAACAAAAACTTTTTAATATCATCATATTTATTTTCCGATTTTAAATTAATTTCACTCATACATTCCCTTCTTCCAAGACTACACTGTTTTATTCTTGATAATCAAAATAAAAGTCCAAAATTCGTACTGTATCTCCTTCTTTTGCTCCCAATTCTTTTAATTTATCATCAATTCCCATGCGACGAAGTTTTTTAGCAAAACGATAAATTGCCTCTTCGCTCGTAAATTTTGTCATTTTAAAAATTCTTTCTACTTCTTTTCCAGAAATGACCCAAATATCTTCTTCTTTGGTAATCATAAATGGTTCTTCTCTTTTAAATTTATAAAGAACATGATTTTCTATTTCATCTTCTTCATATAATGGATTTTTTGGAATTTCATCTAATAAACCAGCAAGACGATTGATTACCACATTCAAACCTTGATTCGTAGCTGCACTGACTTCATATATTTCAAGTTTTACTTTACTTTTAAATTTCTTTAAATTCTCCTGGGCCTGCGGCAAATCCATTTTATTAGCAATAATAATTTGTGGTTTTTTCATGAGATTTTTATTAAACTGTTCTAATTCGCGATTAATTAATAAATAATCTTCATAGGGATCTCTTTCTTCACTACCGCTCATATCAATCACATGTGCAATGACTCTTGTTCTTTCAATATGACGTAAAAATTTATCTCCCAAACCTTCTCCTTTACTGGCACCCTCAATTAATCCAGGTAAATCTGCAACTACAAAACTACGATGATTACTTGCTTGTACTACACCTAAATTAGGATGAAGTGTAGTAAAATGATAAGCTGCTATTTTCGGTTTAGACTTAGAAATCATGGAAATAATGGTACTTTTCCCTACACTAGGTAAGCCAACCAACCCTACATCCGCAAGCATTTTTACTTCTACTTTTAATCTTCGTTTTTCTCCTTCTTCTCCATTTTCTGAGTAATTAGGAGCTGTATTGGTTTGCGTTTTAAAAGCAGTATTTCCTCGGCCTCCTCTTCCTCCTCTAGCAATCACTTCTTCTGCTCCTTTTTGAGACAAATCAGCCAAAATCATACCGGTATCTAAATCTGTCACTACCGTTCCTAAGGGAACTTTTACGATAAGAGGTTCTGCTCCTTTTCCATGTTGGTTTTTTCCACGACCATTTTCTCCTTTTTTTCCTTTGATAATTTTTTGATATCTTAAATCGAGAAGTGTGTGTAATCCCTCATCTACTTGAAAAATAATATCGGCTCCATGCCCACCATTTCCACCATATGGTCCTCCCATGGGAACATATTTTTCACGACGAAAAGCAGTACAACCATCTCCACCATTTCCTGCTTCAACTTTAATTTCTACTTCATCTACAAACATGACTACATCCCCTCCTATCATATATTTCTATTTTATTAAATATGAAAAAAGACCCTGAAGGTCTCCTACTGTCCTACTGGATAAACGGAAGCTTGTTTTTTATCTCTTCCTAAACGTTCAAACTTCACAATTCCATCAACAGTAGAATAAATAGTATCATCATTTCCACGACGAGCATTGCATCCTGGATAGATTTTTGTTCCACGTTGACGATATATAATGGAACCAGCAGTAATAAATTCTCCATCTGCTGCTTTGGCTCCTAATCTACGTCCTGCAGAATCACGACCATTAGATGTTGATCCTTGCCCTTTATGATGAGCAAATAATTGAATATCTAATTTTAAAAATTTCATAATTCTCCTCCTTACTTTACTTCTATATTTTTTGGATATTTTGTTTCCAATTCTTGAAATAGACAAATCATATTAGAAATGAGTACCTGTGTAGTATGATCATCACTTTGTATTGTGATAATCAACCCTTTTTCCGTATTCTTATAACTTAGACTGCCTTGATTTAATGCCAAAATACCATTTATCGTTGTAGTCGCAATACTACTAACCGCACTACATACAATATCTTTCCCATAATCATCATACATAGCATGACCTAAAATAGATACTTTTTGGTAATAAGCATTTTTCTTTTTTACTTGTACTGAAATCATAACTACCCACTAATTTTTGTAATTTTAATTTGTGTATAAGGCTGTCTATGTCCCTGTTTCTTACGATTTGACCTATCTTTACATTTGTATTTAAAAACTTGAATTTTCTTTTGTTTTCCGTTTTTAACTACTTCACCTTCTACGGTAACATTAGTAAGATAAGGACTACCTATTTTACTATCAAGCATTAATACTTGATCAAATTGAACTGTATCTCCTGAAGAAGCATTTAACTTTTCTACAAAGATAATAGAACCTTCTGTGACATAGTATTGCTTTCCTCCAACTTTAATTACAGCATTCATTACTATACCTCCTTTATAAAACTTAAGACTCGCTCTTAAGGTACAAGAATACTTGTTTTTACCTTTTCAATGCGGTTTGAGCGTGAGGCGTCAAACATCTCAATTATATCATAGAACACTTATCGTGTCAAATAAAGTTTGAGCATAATATCAAACAATTAATTAACTTTCCTCATATAAAGAACTTAACTGCTGAAAAAATACTTTCGGAGACGTTTTAGTATGCATCATAAAACTCTTATCTCCTTTTTCTGTATGGTAAATAATTTGTATCTCATAGAATTCATGATAGCTCACTTTATTAAAGTTCCCAATATCTTGTGATATAGAACTCATACTCACCAATGTTCCTGCTAAAGATCCAAATAAAGCTGTCGCTAAAACAGTATCTGCCATAGAATGATCCTCTGTTTTATGTTCTTCTTGTTGCATAATGATTTTCCTTTTTACTTTAATTTTTGCAATGATAGAAATAGGCAAATTAGAACAAACAACTTCTTGATTATGAGAAACCATAATACTAATAATACTATTATCTTTACTATAGGAAAGAGCACAAATATGATGCTTTATATCCGATTGTGTAAAAATTCCATAGATATAATCACCTATAATATATAAGTTTTCTTTTTGAAAATTATCAATTACAATATTTTGATTTCCTTGTTTCTGTTTATCGATATGATTAGATTGGTTTTCACCTCTTTTTTCTTTTTCCTTTACAATAACTGATAAAACGAAGAAAATAAAAGACAAAAGATAAGTATAAAATCCTGGATATATAATTAGTTTATCCTTATAAGTAGCAAACATATCATATACTAAATACATCATATAAAAATAACAAAGACAGAGAAAAAAATTAACAACAGAAAGTGCCTTTTTTCTATCAATATAAATAAAATATAGATAAAACATAGCCAATGTAATAGAAATAAACCATATCAATCCTAATCGATAATGTCTTACTACACCACCTATTTCAACTCCAAAAACATAGTTTAACCCGCTGAAAAATAAACAACAGAAAAATACAATTGACATTATTTTCTTTATTTTATTCTTTTGCAAGTTCATTTAATTTACAACTCCCTCTTTCATTTTACGATTCGCAACTGCATTATATGCTTCCTCTATATCATTAAAATAAATCGTTTCATTTTTTAATTTTTCATAAGTTTCATTTCCCTTACCTAAAATTAAAACCATATCTCCTGTTTCTGCCATATCAATTGCTTTTTGAATTGCTTCTCTACGATCAATAACAATCTCATAATTATTATGTGTTTCTTTTAATTCTTTAATAATATCTTCACAAATTGCCTTAGGATCTTCACTTCTTGGATCTTCATAAGTAAAGATAGCATAAGTAGCATTTTCTACTACAACATTTCCTACTTGAGGTCGTTTTAAATAATCCCTTTCTCCTGCTTGACCAATAACTACAATACTGCGATTAATATCTAACGTATGAACAAAATTTAGTAAAGAAGAAATTCCATTTGGAGTATGTGCATAATCAACCATGACATAATATGAAGTATCTGTCTTTAATAATTCTAATCTACCGCTAATCTTAATATTTTTTATCCGTTCTAATAATAAATCTAAGCGAAATCCTAAACTAAGACAAGCGAGTAATCCTCCAGCTAAATTATAAACATTAAAGTCACCTAATAATGGACTTTCCACTACAAACGAATTGCCTTTATAAGCAAAAGTAATATTGGTTTTGGTAGGAAAAACTTCATAATTTACAATTTGTAAAGTATTGTCTTCTCCTTTTCCATAAGTCACTACTTGTCCATTACTTGCCTGTTTTACTTCCTCATAATAAGGGTCATCATGATTAATGACACAAAATCCTTCTTTTTTTGTTTGTTGAAATAATTTAAGTTTAGATTCCTTATAATTTTCAAAAGTACCATGAATATTTAAATGTTCACTTGTAATATTAGTATACACACTTACATCAAATTGAATCGAAGTTAACCGTCCTCGAAAAAAAGCTTCACTACTTGCTTCCATTGCAGTATATTGACATCCGTAATTTAAAAACTCTTTAAAATAAAGATAAAGGCGATCTGCATCTGGTGTGGTATTAGGATTATCTCCTGTAAACTTAGCACAATTTCGTCCATTTGTGCCAATATAACCACAGATATCACTGCCGATTAACGTTTGAATAATAGTCGCCGTACTGGTTTTTCCATCAGTTCCTGTGACACCAATCATTTTCATCTTTTGATCAGGATAATCATAAAATCTTTGACATAAGTATGGTAGTTCTTTATTGGTATTAGGAACTTTAATCATAGGGACTTTTTTCGCTGGTATTTCCCTACTTACAACAATTGCACTAGCCCCATTTTTAATGGCTTCATCAATAAAATCATGACGATCTGCAGTAACACCCATGGTACAAACAAATAAATCACCTGCTTCTACTTCCTTAGAATTAATTTTAATTGATTTAATCAATACATCATACCCACAGCCAGGATACAATTCTTCTAACTTTTTCATCTATCTCACCTAATTTCATTATACAGTAAACAAAATGAAAATTAAAGGCTTTTCCTTGATATCGCTCTCATTTTACGTTAAAATGATAGAAGGTGAGTTAATTATGAAGACAATCATAGTAGGAGCTGGAAGTGATTTAGGAGTTCACATTGATGGAGCACATTTAGGACCAGTTCAATTAATGAATGATTTAAAAGGGTTTTACCAAGGAGAAAGTATTTCTTTTATTCAACGCGAAGATATTATTAAAAGTAGAAATCTTTCTGATCGTAGAAAAAACGAATATGAAATTGAAGAATTTAATACCCCTCTATATCAAGCTATAGTAGAAAAGATGAAACAAGATTATTTTCCAATTTTAATTGGAGGGGATCACTCTGTTGTAGTAGCAAGCGCATTAGCCAGCGCGAAAAAAAACGGAGATATTGGTATCATATGGATTGACGCACATACTGATTATAATACGTTTGAAACGACAATTACTGGAAATATTCATGGACTTCCTTTAGCAGCCATTAATGGCTATAAAAATCATGAACTACGTTATTTTCATGATGGCAATATTATTCAACCTTCCAAAACCGTTGTGGTAGGTGCAAGAAGTATTGATGATGCCGAAAAAGATAACTTACGATATGCTGGGGTGACCGTATTCACAACACAAGATATTAAAGAAAAAGGTGTCGAAAAAGTATTAGAAGAAGCTTTTGCCATTGCTGGTTATAAAACAAAAGGAATTCATATTAGCTATGATTTAGATGTCATTGATCCTGAAGTTGCTCCTGGTGTTTCCATTCCCGAATTTGATGGAATTAGTGAAGAAGAAGCCATGCAGATCAATGAATTTATTCTTAAACGAATGAATGAAGTAGTATCGTATGATCTTGTGGAATTTAATCCGCTAAGAGATTTAAATCGCAAAACAGAACAGATTGCTGTAAATTTACTAGCACAAATAATAAGAGCAGCAGAAAATAAAGGAAAATATCAAAAGATAAATTACTAAATACATCATGCAGATGTATTTTTATAAAAAAAACTATTTAGGCTTTCCCTAAATAGTTTTTTTAATAATTTCTCTCTCTTAAGAATGGTGGCAAGTCATATCCATCATCAGAAGAATCATTCGAAGAGACGTCTTGTAATATTTCTGGTTCTTTGACTCTTTCTTCTTTTGTAGGTGTTCTTCTACTTTGTGCCACATTACTAAAAACAGGTTCTGCATGTGCATTATTTTTCTTTGCTTTATCAAATCCTGTTGCAATAACAGTAACAATTACTTCATCTGATAAATTCTCGTTAATAACTGATCCAAAAATTGTATTAATATCAGTATTAGCAGCTCCACGAACTACCTCTGCAGCCTGCTCTGCTTCAAATAAAGTTAAATTAACTCCTCCTGTAATATTGATAATAGCATCCGTTGCTCCCGTAATAGATGTTTCTAATAGTGGAGAAGAAACTGCTTGTTTTGCTGCCTCAATTGCACGATCCTCTCCCATGCCAATTCCAATTCCAATAATTGCATGTCCAGATTTTTCCATGACTGCTTTTACATCGGCAAAGTCCAAGTTAACAAGCCCTACCACAGCAATCAAATCAGAAATAGATTGTACACCGCGACGAAGAACATTATCTACTTCCTTAAATGCCTCTAACATTGGTGTCGTCTTATCAATGATTTCACGTAATCTATCATTTGGTATTACAATCAATGTATCTACATGTTTTTTTAACTCCTCAATTCCCGTCAACGCATTATCCATTCTTCTTTTTCCTTCAAACGAGAATGGTTTTGTCACAATGGCAACAGTTAATGCTCCCAAACTTTGAGCAATTTCCGCAATGACAGGAGCTGCACCTGTACCAGTACCGCCACCCATTCCACAAGTAACGAATACCATATCAGCACCTGATAATGCATCCTCAATTTCTTTTTTTGACTCAACTGCAGCTTCTTTTCCAATTTCTGGTTTTGCTCCTGCACCAAGCCCATCTGTTAATGATGCACCAATTTGAATTTTAACATCGGCTTTTGATGTATTTAATACTTGCAAATCTGTATTGGCCGCAATAAATTCAACACCTTTTACGCCTGATTCTACCATGCGATTGATGGCATTTCCTCCACCTCCGCCAATTCCGATTACTTTTATTTTTGCTAATTGATCCATCTCTAATCCGCCTAACATACCATGCCCTCCTTAATTATCAAAAAAATGTCCAAATACTTTACTGATAATATTTTCATTATTATTTATTTTCTGACCTGTTGTGAGTAGACGATTGTAATCTTCCTCCAAAAGCATTGGATACTCTTTTCCACGAAGAGAAAGTTTATCATCAAAATATTTCACAACGCCCAAAGCACTACTATACTGATTGTGTCTAATTCCTATCGTCATGATATTACAAACCTTTGCTTGAATTCCAAATTCTTCTTCAACTAAATATTGAAATCCTGCCAACTCGCTTAGACCACCTGTTATAATTATATAACGTATTTCCCTTTTTGTTAAGTTTTTTATTTCATTTTTCGCAAGTTTTAAAATTTCTTTCAATCTTGCTTCTACTACTTTAGAAACCCCAACTTGAGAAATCTCTTTTTCTTCTTTATTTTTTGTAATGATATCAAAAACATCATTATTATCTGCATAACTACTCAAACTAACCGCAAACTTTTCTTTTAAATTCCTAGCTGTCGTATGATCTACTTTAAAAATATAAGAGATATCTCTATCAACATGATTACTTCCAACTGGAATCAATGCATTTTTAATTTGAATTCCTTTATTAAATACAGAAACATTGGTTGTATGTTCTCCTATATTAATAACAGCGCCTACGACACTATCGAGTTTTTTACTTTTTACGGCGTAATAATCTCCGGTTGAAGTGAATGCCAAATCCACTACTTCTACTCCACTTAACTTTAACACTTCTAAAATACGATAAAGTGGTTCTTTCGCTAACGTACTAATTACTACTTTTGTCTCTAATGTTTCCCCATTCATTCCTTTAGGATCCATAATATTTTCTTTTTCATCAACCCGAAAAGAAATTGGAACTGCCGTAATTAGTTCTTGCTCTTCAGGAATCTGTCCTTGAATTGCATCTTCTAACACATGACTTACATCTTCTCCAGTTATTTTTTCATGATTTAGTTGAATTGCGCCCACGACAATATCCATATGACAAGAAGTAGGAGGAACTGCAGCAATTACTTTCGTAATTTTGATACCTAACATTTCATTTGCTTTTTTGATTGCTTTTTTTACACATAAAACCGCAAGTTTCGTATCTTCAATTTGACCATTTTTAATACCATTCGATTTTTCACTAACAGATGCTAAAACATGATAATCATCATGATGTTTTTCAGCAACAACAATTTTAATCGAATTTGTACCTAAATCAATACCAGTATAAACTTGACTCATCAAAAGCATCTCCTATTCTTAAATATCATTATACTATAAATTAAAAAAATGTAAAAGGTTTTTGTAAAAACAGGTATCATCTAAAGTAATTATTTCAACGTATAAACATATATATTTTCCTTTTTTTCAATTAATTTACTATGTTCTATTACAAAACGAACGAATTCGAGATTAAATTGATTTCCTTTATACATTTTTGGAATTTCTATAATTATCATTGTTTCTTTTTTTCCTTTCATGCTACAAATTTTATTTTTTAACTTTTTTGTTCCTTGATAACCATGATTTCCTAAATTCAGCAAATCAAATTCATTGATTTTAATATCATTGACAATTTTGTAAAAATAAGAATTAGGACTTAGAATAATTAAATTTTTATTTTGATATTTTTTAATGAAAGAATTTATTAATTCTGTTCTATTCAAAACCTTCTGTTCAATGTATCGATATTCAAAATGCTTTAAAGAATTAGGATAGATATCATTACTAATTATCCGTTCTATACTAGTGTCTCCTATTAAAAAGATAAGGAAGAAAAATGAAAAATACCTTAAATTTAAAAATTGTTTAGAACTATCGATTAAAAGAACCATGATAAAAGCAATGAAATAAAACCCGAAATGGTAAAAATCAAATAATGGTATTACCATACTACAAAAAGAAAGAGAATAATAATAAAGAAAATTCTTCTTATCTCTTTTAATTAAGTAAAGATTGTAACAAAAAACTAAGAAGAAAAGAATAAATCCAATACTAAAAAGATTACCATTATGATTTCCAAAATCAAAAAGACCTAAGATACATAAATCAAAAAATTGCGATATACTTTTAGTTCCAATTAAATAAAAAATAAAAATAATAATGGGAACACTACAAGTAAATAGTCTTTTTCCTATTTTCTTTTTATCTTTCAAATAAAAGAGGCTTGGTAATAAAAAGAAAATTCCTACTGTGTGCTTTGTTAAAATCATACACCCGATTAAAAATCCAATAAGATAATCACTTTTATTCTTTTTCTCTAAATAGATGATTAACACAAATAAGAATAATAAAAATAGATTATAACTTGGGTTAATTGTTCTAAAAAAGAAAAATAAGAACATCATAACAATTACTGTTTTCTTTCCTAATAATTGAATTAAAAAATAAGAAAGAATGGTTAATAAAAGTGCTCCTTCTATATGAAAAACTAATATATTAGAACCAAAAAGATAAAAAGGCAAACTCATAAGAAAAGGAAATAAAGGAGGAATTACCATATTAAAATCTTTATAAGGTATGAATCCTTGATATATGTTATGAGCAAATCCATAATTAACAACCTCATCTCCATTAATTGGAAATAAAACTAAATTATAAAGTAAAAAAAGACAAAATAAGCACAGATAAAATCCTGCCTTCAATATTGTTTTTCTTGTCAATTTCTCACCTCCCTAATTTTTTATCTTATAAAATTCAAATCCTTGAACTTCGTTTATTTTTGCACCATGTTTTAATACAAACTTTAATGCTACTTTATCTGGCTGTTTATTTTCTATATAAGAATTTCTATTAATGACAAAAATGGCATCTTTATTTTCTTCTAGCGCATTTTTTAGTTTAACCGAGCCATGATATCCCCAATTTCCTGTATTGATTAAATCAAAATAACCAATCTTTTCATCATTGATAATTTTATAATAATAACTTTGCTCAAATAAATAAAAACACTTTTGCTTTTTATATTTTTTTAAAACCGCACTTACTTGTTGCGTTTCTTGGATATGTTTTTTAGAAATATAGCGATATTCAAAATGAGAAATTGGGTTAGGATAAATAAAATCTCTTTCTACTTCCTTAAAAAAGGTAAGTAATATAATTCCAAATATACTTGTATAAGCAATTAACTTCAAATTTAATTTTTCAATTTTGATTTTATCAACGAAAAGTATCAAACAAGCAAGCAAGAAAAATTTAATATGAAAACTATCAAACATAGGAATTACGATAGATAAAAAAGATAAAATATAATAATTTTTAATATCATGACAATTTTTCTTAATCAAAGATAACACAAAAAATATAGATAAAACAACCAATAAAAGTACAAAAAGATTTCCAACATAATTCTTTCTACCAAAATCAAACATACCTAAAATACATAAATCAAAAAATTGCACATAACTATTAGAAACGATTAAATATACTTCAAAGATAATAAGCGGAATACTGATTCCCATAATTCTTTTTACTACTTTTTTCTTATCTTTTTTAAATAAATAATACAAAGATGGTAGTGCGAAACAAAGCCCGATACTTTGTTTCGTCAATATAGCAAGTCCTATAATCAATCCAACGAAATAATCATTTTTATTTTCTTGTTCTAAGAATAAAAGTAGTAGGAGTAGAAAAAAGATAAAATAATTGTAACTTGCATATAACAAATCAAAATTAATAAACAAGAATATTAAAATAATATTGGCTTTATCTTTTAATAATTTTTCTAATAAATAATAAGTACCACATATCAAAAGAGATTGTTCTATATTCATTATAATCATATTAGAACCAAAAAGATGAAAAGGAAGAGAAAATAAAAATGGAAAAAATGGAGTCACTACCATGTTAAAATCTTTATAAGGTATGAATCCTTGATATATACTATGGGCAAATCCATAATTCCAAATTTCATCTAAATCAAAGGGAATAATATTAATATATACTAATGCAAAAATAAATAAAATAATATATTTTAACCATTTTTTCATATTTTACCTCTTTGTTTTATTTTTTATAATAAATATCAAATTCATATTTTGAATCTATTTTTTCACTATTTTTAATAATATAATCCGCAATTTCCTTGGCAAATTGATCAAATTTATCTTTCACCTGACAATCTTCTTTAGAAATAGCAAACGTCTGATTATGCATTTTTTCTATTCGTTGGATCATTTTTTGGTTACCATGATATCCAAAATTACCATGGAAAGGTACATCAAAATAGGTAATATCCCTATTGTTCATTATATCATATTTCATTGAAAAATATCCAACTACAATAACATCAGGATATTGATTTAAAAACTGGTTGTATTGCAAATCTCTATAATAGTCTTTTTCGCCATGGATATTATAGTTTAAATGATGCAATTTTGAAGTAAATGTAAAGGTGAAAAGATGATTCACTACGATAAATAAAATGATACTAGCAATAACAGAAAAAATATAAGAAAAACTTGCAATCCATTTTTCATCCACGAAATGAATATAAGGAAGAAACATAATCACAAAACAATTAAAAAACATAGCACAATGACAATAATCACATATAGGAATAGCAAATAAAACACCACATAGTAAATAATAAATATTGATATCTCTCTTATGTTTGATTAACATAGCAATCATAATGATAAAACAAATGATAGTAAATATTAACCAACGATATTCTAGTTGTCCTGCCCCAATTCCATTATTTGTCAAAAAATCAAACAATCCAAAGACACACAAATCCATAAATTGATAAAAACAATGATTCATCAACAAGTAAATGAAAAATAGAATACATGGTATACTAAAACCAATTAATCTCTTTCCTAGTTTATAAATGTTTTTATAGTAAAAAAGAAGCGTTGGAATCATTGCAAAAAAACCTACAGTTTGCTTTGAAAGCAATGCAAGTCCAATACAAAATCCAATGAAATAATCTTTATTTGGATATTTATTTTCTAAATATATTAATAAAATCAACATAAAAAAGCACATATAATTATAGGTAGCTATAATATTCACGTAAAAAAAGAAAGTTGTGACTAATAACATAAGGAATGATTTTTTGCCAAATAATTGGTATAAAAAATAAAAAGTAATGGTTACTAACAATGACTGTTCTAATAAAAACATCACATAATTATTAAATAAATGCAAACCTAACGAAGTATAGAAAGCAAATAATGGAGTAGATACAGTATTAAAATCCAAATACGGAATTTCTCCTCTTGCAATCGCATAGGCAAATCCATAATTATTCATAGGATCATTATAATTATGACGAAAACCCAGAAAATTTAGCATAATAAAAATTATGATAAAAACAATGATATACCACCAATTTTGCTTTATCGTCTTTTTCATAAAATATACCTCCACTATTCTAGTATATAGATGTTATAATCTTTCACACAATCAATTTTTTTCCCATGCTTCATAATATAATAAAGAGCACTCTGATCCGTTTGTCGTTTACCAAAAGTACCCGTATCCGTTATAATTTCCTTCATATCAATAAAGAATATATAACCTACTTTGTTTTTTATTTCTTGAAGTAATTTTTTATTTCCATGATACCCCCAATTTCCTTGATTAATTAAATCAATATAAGAAATTTTTTCATCGCGAACTAAACGGAAATAATAACTATTGCTCCCCAAAATAATAACTTTTTTGCCTTCCTTTTCATATTGATTGATAGCCTGATTTACAGCATTCATTTTTTTTACATAAGAATAAGATAAAAAACGATATTCAAAATGATTGAAGGAATTCGGATATATCACTTTGTTTTCCCTTTTCTCTCCAACAGAAGAAATAAAAAGACAGAAAAGAGAAAGAAAAACAAGAAAATGAATGTTTATTTTATTTTGTACGATTGCTCTATTTTTTTCTACAAAAATTATTATTAAAAAGGCAGCAACAACTAAATTAAAATGATATAAATCAAATAATGGTAATAAAGAACTCATAAAACACAAATAATAAATCCAATTGATATTTTTTCTATCTTTATATATAAAATAACAAGTTACAAAAAATAAAATGAAACTTAAAAAAGAATAAATATTCAAGAAATTTCCATTTTCTTTTCCAAAATCAAAAAGACCTAAGATACATAAATCAAAAAATTGCGATATACTTTTAGTTCCAATTAAATAAAAAATAAAAATAATAATGGGAACACTACAAGTAAATAGTCTTTTTCCTATTTTCTTTTTATCTTTCAAATAAAAGAGGCTTGGTAATAAAAAGAAAATTCCTACTGTGTGCTTTGTTAAAATCATACACCCGATTAAAAATCCAATAAGATAATCACTTTTATTCTTTTTCTCTAAATAGATGATTAACACAAATAAGAATAATAAAAATAGATTATAACTTGGAAAAAGAATCGAAATAGGAAAACATAAAAGAAATAAAACATAAATACTATTCTTCCCTATCATTTCATCAAGAAAGAAAAACATTATAGTCATGAAAAGCGCATGAATTATATGAAAAATTAACATGTTAGAACCAAAAAGATAAAAAGGCAAACTCATAAGAAAAGGAAATAAAGGAGGAATTACCATATTAAAATCTTGATATGGAGTTAAACCAACATAAAAATTATGTGCAAACCCATAATTCCATACTTCATCAATAGTCATAGGAGAAGCAATTAAATTCCAACCTAAAATGAAAATAAAGATTCCGAAACATTTTAATAACATTTTCATTTTTTTATTCATAGAATCACCCTTTTCAAAAATAACATTTCTATTTTAGGATATTTATTATTCTTTATAATAAACATCCAATCCGTATTTAGAGTCGATTTTTTTACTAACTTTCATGGCATATTCTGCAATGATTCGATCAAATTGAGAATCCGCAGTTACCTTTGTATAATCCTGTCGATCCACAATAATAATTTGATTATGCATTTGTTTTATTTTGTCTATCATTTTTATATCCCCATGATAACCAAAATTTCCATACAAGAAAACATCAAAGTAATCAAGATCATAATTATTGATAATATCATATTGCATTTTAGAATAACTAAGAATAAGAGGATTTTTAAAAGATTTTATATATTCAATTTCTTTCAGTCCTCGTAGATAACTTTTTTTAGAATTCAAGATATATTCAAAATGATTATTTTTTGTTGTAAAAACTGGATGATAAGTCATCCCAATACTTAAGTTGGAAAATAAATAAAATGTAACAGCAATTAATACAAAAGAATATGTATACCTATTTTTAATATGCACATATGGCAATAACATCATTAAGACACTTAAAAAATAAAGAGAAAAATGACTCAAATCAAATAATGGAATTACAACACTAAAAGTAAGTAAGAGATATAAATATTTAATATCCTTTTTATTTTTCCAAAAAAGATAACAAGAAAGTCCTAAACAAACCATACTAACATAAAAATAACTTGTAAATATATTCCCATTTTTTGAAGAAAAATCAAATAATCCCAAAAAACATAAATCAATAAATCGGTATAAAGCCTTATTCCATAGTAAATAAATAAAAAACAAAAGACAAGGAATGCACATACCAATTAACCTTTTTAATAACTTCTTTTTATCTTTATAATAATAAATAATACTTGGTAATAGCAACAAACCTCCAAAAGTATGTTTTGACAGAATGGCAAACCCAATAAATATTCCAATCAAATAATCTTTATTTGTATACTTTTCTTCTAAATAAAGTAAGACAACCATCATAAAAAAACAAAAGAAATTATAGGTGGGCATGAATGTTTGTGCCCCAAATAATATTAATGATACAGCTAATAATAAATAACATTTTTGCCCATACAGTTTTTCTAACAAATAAAACATCACAGTAACGAGAAGACTTTGTTGTAGTAAAAACATTGTATAGTTGTTCCAAATAAATAACCCGATTGTACCAAAAAAAGCAAACAATGGAGTAGAAATCGTATTAAAATGAAGATAAGGAACTTCTCCCCTTCTAATCGCATAACTAAAACCATAATTCGCAATGGGATCTCCATAATTTACTCCCCACAAAATAAATGTAAAACAACAAAATATAAAAATAAATAATAAAATAAATTTTCCATATTTTTTTAAATCTTTTATTCGGTCACTTAGCATTATAGTTTACCTCCTTTCCCCAATTATTTTTTAATCTTTATAATAAATTTCAAATTCTCCTATGCTTCGTTTTAACTTACAATTTTCTCTTACATAATCCGTTAATTCAAACATGAATTGATTGTAGGGATGTACTACATGCTTTTTTTCTATTACAAAATATCTGTTTTTTTCTTGTTTTATCTTATTCAGC
This sequence comes from uncultured Bacilli bacterium, assembly GCA_947600015.1. Lineage (GTDB taxonomy): Bacteria > Bacillota_I > Bacilli_A > RF39 > UBA660 > CANRGD01. The sequence continues at coordinate 8,047 of CANQFX010000006.1, read as the reverse complement.
ATCATCGTGGTACCATGATACCCATGATTTCCATAATTTAAAAGTGTATAATAATTGATTTTTTCTTCGTTCATAATTGTCAATAAATAACTATTCTTTTCTAATAGCAAAATATTGTATTTTTATTATATAAATATTCGTTCAAAAAATCAATTTCATCTTTTTCCTTTTCCTTTTCAATTTATTTATATAAAATTACATAATCACCTATTCTTTTTTTATTATCCGTTTTAGGAATGTTGTAATGATGATTTTTACAATCTAAAATTAATATTTCTTCTTTATTGATATTTTTTAATTTAGTTTTTATTTTCTTAGAATCTGTTATTACTTGGTATTGCTTTGTTTCATCTTGATTCAATTGAACATATAATTTCATACTTTGATCTTTGATTAAATTATCATAATATACAATTGGTTTATCTATTGTTTTAATATAATTTAAACTACCATAAAATCCACGAGAAAAATTATCATTATAAATCATTTTTTTATAATCCTTACCATAAAACAATAAAAAATAACTACTAAATAAAACAATATAAAAGAAAATTACTATAACACAATATTCTTTTTTTATAGAAACTTTAGTGTATATACTTTCCATACCAATACTCGCTATAATAATTAAATTATACCATAAAAAATTCAGTCTGTTGATATTAAAATGAATAAGAAGAGCATCTAAAATAGAAAGTCCTAACCATAAGAAAAGAATTTTATATTTCTTTTCTTTTATCATAGAAAAAAGTCCCAATATGATAAAGACAAGAGTAATATGGTAAAATATTCCAAATGTATTAGAAGCATTCCACACGGTATTATCTGTTTGCCTCAAAATTAAATTAAAAAGAAATACTGCATTTGACAGTAAAGTTTTTATAGGATGATTTATAAAAAATAATAAATCTGTATTACGCTGTAAATTTGGATAATAAGGAATCGTAAATCCTAAAAATTGAAACGTTTGATTAATTTGAAATACATTAAATAGAATAGTTAAAAATAAAGGGAAAATAATAAAAGAAAAAAGTAATATCATAAAAAAGAAGTCTTTCCAATTTATTTTTCTTTTCTTTTTTAAATAAATCAAAAATATAATCAGAAAGATTGGAACAAATAAAAAAGAAACAACATAAGAATACATAGAAATGCCAAAACAAATTATTCCAAAATAAAGTAAACTTTTTTTATTTTTTACTACACCAGTATAAAATATATCTAAAGCAAGAAGAAATAAGTGAGGAAATAAATTACAATCTAGTGCCCATAACGATTGTTGAATATGCCATGGAGAAATCACAGTTAACCCCAAAGCAATAAGCGCAATCGATTCTTTTTTAGTCAATTTTTTTACAAAATCATACAAAACAAAGAAAGATAAAATGCTGATTATAAAAATAGGAAGTCGTGCTGAAAATAAATGGTAACCAAATATTTTAATACTAATTACCATAAGATATAGCAAAGCAACAGATTGCCCTCCCCAACCATTTAGGTAAATTGGCATGGTAATATTATCTAGACTTTTGCCAGTCTCTGCAATGCTTTTTGCATTTACAATGGTTACAATCTCATCGGAATTTATTTCTGAAATTTTCGTACAACATAATACTCGAGAAAGGATACCAATGAGTATCAGTAATATAAAAATAATTTGTTTTAATCGCTTTTGTTTCATGATTAATTGATTCCTTTCTTTTCTAAAATTATGATGCTACATTTCTACTCCTTTATCTGGAAATGATTTCCATTATCTAGATATAAAATTCCTTTTCTACCTTCTAATTGACTTAATACATCATTGTAATAATTAATCATTTTAAACTTGGTTAATGTCAAATAAACCATATTACCATCATCCATATATAAGACAAAACGATCTTTATCATAATCATTTGGCGTATACTCAATATCTGATATTTTCCCTAATACCTCTTTTTTAATATTACTCATTCCTTTGATAAATGACTCATATTTATTATCTGGAACATAATTTAATAAGCGAGGAATACGAACAGAAGTCAACAACTTGCTCTCCTCCACAGCAGTTTTATCTTCAAAAATCACTTGATTAGAAGAATACTCTAAAAATAAAGGAGCATTTTCATATACTTTGATTTGAAACGTATGAAAAAACTTTCTTTTAACTTCTGCTTTTTTGATATAAGGAGAAGCTTTCAATTTCTTTTCCATTCCCCTAGAAGTAACAGTAAAAAAACTAGGATAATTTTTTATATTAGCAAGTTCTAATATATAGTCATCATTTAAATATTTTGTATTAGTAATTAAAATATTCTGAATAGGTAATTGAAAATAAAAATAGCCACCAGAAAAAAAACCTATTAAAATAATAAGCAAAATGAAAAAAGGAAATACTCTTAGTTTTTTTCGTTTGACTATTTTTTTTGCCATATTTACTCCCAATTCACAAATTCTTGTTCTATTTTCATATCTACATGATACTCTTCTAATACTTTATCATGTACCTCTTCAATTAATTTTCTAATATCACTACTGCTAGCATCTTTATAATTAATAATAAAATTAGCATGTTTGGCGCTCACCATAGCACCACCTTGTTTTTTCCCTTTAAATCCAAGCTTTTCAATCATCTCTCCTGCAAACTTTCCTTCTGGATTACGAAAAACAGATCCTGCAGAAGGATATTCTAAAGGCTGTGTTTCTACTCTTCTTTTTCTTCTTTCCCGAATAACTTCTTCAATTTTATTTTTATCTCCTTTTTCTAATTTTATTACTACTTCTAAGCAAATATAATCTGGATGTTTTTGTAAAAAGGAACTACGATAATGAAAATTCATCTCTTTATTTTCTAAGGTAATAATTTTTAAATCTGGAGTTAATACTTTTACCTCTCTCACTACATAACCCATATCACTCTTATAGGCCCCTGCATTCATGAAAATTCCTCCTCCAATCGTGCCAGGAATACCAGAGGCGAACTCTAATCCTGTCAAACCTCTCTTGGCTGTGAGTAAAGAAAGTTTCATTAAAGAAAAACCAGCACCTACCCGCACTTTCTCATTTCCAAAAAATTCAATATGGTCAAAGGCAGAAAGTTTAATCAACACTCCCTCATATTTTTTATCACTAAAAAGTAAATTAGACCCATTTCCTAATATCTTATAAGTAATATGATTGTCTTTTAATATTTTAATAGAACGAACTAAAGCATCAATATTTTTAGGATAAATAATTGCACTTGCTACTCCACCTACACGATATGTCGTATATTTTTTCAAAGAAACATTCTTCTCTATTTTTCCAATATTTTCTTGTTCTAATACTTCAAGAACTTCTTTCATAACTTCACCCTATCAACTTTCTAATTTCCTCATAAATCTTAGTAGCAGAGTCCCGAACTCCTAATTTTTTACTCGCATCTCTCATCTTACAATATAAATTTCTATCATCAAATAATTTATCAATTTCAAAAATTACCTTTTCTTTTGTAAATTCCTCTTCCGTGATAATTTTACAAGCACCTCGATCTTCTAGCTCTTTCGCATTTTTATATTGATGATTTGCTGTTACATAAGGAGATGGAACTAAAATTGCTGGAAGTCCAATAGCAGTAATTTCAGAAATCGTAGAAGCTCCTGCTCTAGAAATAATCAAATCACTATCTTTTAACAAATTAATTAATTGATCATAGAAAGGAAGTAGTTTTACATTATCTGGAAGATCATTTTTTTGATATTGATCATAATAAGTATTTCCTGTAATAATTAACACTTGATAATTTTTATTAATAAAACCAGAAATTAAATCTTTTATCTTTTCTGTCATCGTAGTAGATCCTAACGATCCCATCACAATCACAACAAGTTTTTTATTTTCATCAAATCCTAAAGTATCTTTTGAAATCTTTTGTACTGCCAAAATTTCCTCACTACGAGGATTCCCTGTATAAACTGTTTTTTTACGATTAAAACAAGAAACCGTATTTGGCAAGGATACAAAAATTCGATCGGCAAAATGTCCTAAAAAACGATTTGAAATTCCTGGATGTGAATTTTGCTCATGAATGACTGTTTTATAACCTAAACGATGTGCAGCATATAAAACTGGCGCTGTAATATACCCACCTACTCCAATGACAATTTCAGGATCAAATTTTTTTATTTCTTCTTTTACTTTTTTAATTGCTTTTTGATATTTTTTTAAAACAGAAAAATTAGAGAATAGATGTTTTCTATCTAAGCCTGCCATTTCTATTCCAATATAAGAAATTCCATGATTCGGAATTACATCTTTTTCCATTCGATCGGTAGTTCCAATATATAAAATTTCACTGCCTTTTTCTTTTTCCTTTAATTTATTTATAATCGCAAGGGCCGGATAGATATGTCCTCCTGTTCCTCCTGCAACAACAATGGCTTTCATGATATCACCCCAGTTAATTCATTATAACATAATTTTTCTTTAAAAATTTCTACTATTTTATTGTATTCTTTCACACAACGTATTAGCACCCAATTAAGGGCTTATTTTCTATCTAAATTATATCGCAATAATAAAAATATGTAAATAAAATGGAGCAAAGAAGGATTGTAAACTACTGTATAATATGTTAAAATACAAAAAAACAGAAGGAGGACGCAAATGGAAGCAGTGGGAATAATTGCAGAATATAATCCGTTTCATAATGGACATTTATATCAATTAACAAAGATAAAAGAGAAATATCCAAACGATATTATTGTTTTAGTATTAAGTGGCAATTTCACTCAACGAGGAGAACCTTCCATAATTGATAAATGGCAAAAGAAAGAAATTGCCCTACAAGCAGGATGTGACTTAATTATTGAACTGCCTTTTCCATTCGCAACCCAAAGTGCAGATTATTTTAGTTATGGTGCAATAACAATATTAGAATATTTACATGTAAAAAAAGTAATTTTTGGTACAGAATGTAATGATTTAAACGCACTAGAAGAAATCGTAGAAGCAGAACTTCATCATCCTGATTTTAACCCTTTAGTACAAATGTATTTAAAATTTGGAAATAATTATCCTACAGCACTTTCTTTTGCATTAAAAGACTTAACACAAAAAGAAGTGACCTCTTCTCCCAATGATTTACTTGCCATTAGTTATATAAAAACAATTAAGAAAAACCACTATCATATAATACCAGAAACAATAAAACGAACAAATTCTTATCACAGTGAAAAATTAGAAGGTGAAATTTCCAGTGCAAAAGCAATTAGAAAAGCATTACAAACAAAAAACAATATTACATCACAAGTCCCTGCTTATGTATTGCCCTACTTAAAAAATCTCCACTTTTTAGAGAATTATTTTCCACTTTTAAAATATAAACTACTTACAGAAAAAGATTTATCTATTTATCAAGGAGTAGAAGAAGGAATTGAAAACAAATTAAAACAAGAAATCAAACATTGTTCCACATATGAAGAATTAATATCAAAAATTAAAAGTAAACGGTATACACATAATAAAATTTCTAGAATGCTTCTTCATATTTTATGTGGATTTACCAAAGAAAAAGCAAAACAAATGAATGAAATTCGTTATATTCGTATCCTAGGAATGAATGAAAAAGGAAAAAAGTATTTAAATCAAATAAAAAAAGAAGTTTGTGTACCAATCATTAGTAAAATTTCAAAAGAAAAAGATTTAATGTTAGACTTTGAAATCAGTACAACTTCGATTTATGCTTTGCCGAACAAAGAAGATAGCACCTTACTAGAGAAAGAATATAAAAATAAACTATATAAGGAGGAGTAAAAATGATAAAAGAAAAGAAAACCGGTGATTTAATTGTCATATCGGGTCCTAGCGGTAGCGGAAAAGGAAGTATCATTAAAAAATTATTAGAAAATGACCATACTACACGTTTTTTATCTGTTTCTACAACATCAAGAGCCATTCGTGACAATGATATTCCTGGTGTTACATATGATTTTATTACCAAAGAAGAATTTGAACAAAAAATCAAAGAAGGATATTTCCTAGAATATACAAATTATGTTGGAAATTATTATGGAACCCCAAAGCATATAATAAAAAAGAAATTAGAAGAAGGAATTGATGTAATTTTAGAAATTGAAATAGAGGGAGCAACAAATATTAAAAAATTAATTCCAGAAGCTTTATTTATTTTTATCTTGCCTCCATCTTTAAAAATTTTATTATATCGTCTCAAAAAAAGGAACACGGACAGTAATGAAAAAATAATAGAACGATTTCATACTGCCTACCAAGAAATTAATGAAGTATCAAAATATAATTATGTTGTAGTAAATGATACATTAGAAGAGGCAGTAGAAAAAGTTGAAGCAATTATTAAAGCAGAAAAATGTCGTGTAGATCGAATTGAAGAAATTTATTTAGATACAAAAGAAGAAGAAATTCATGAATTACTGATGAAAGAGGATTTTATCAATGAATCCCTTTCAAGTAAAATTAATTAGAATCTCATCAAAAATACGCAATCATCATTGCGTATTTTTATTCTTCTATTTTTTCAATTTTCATTAGATTTGTTGGTCTGGATTTCCCAATATTTGGAAAACTACCAGTGATAACAAGATAATCATCTTTCTGTAATGGCATAAATCTCTTGGCAGCGGCAACACTTTCTATCAATACCTCATCTGTCAATTTACAAATAGGAATTACCATAGGATAAACACCCCAATGAAGTGCCAAACTACGCCCTACTTTTTCATTAGGACACAATCCTAAAATAAGAGAAGAGGGTTTTAAATTACTAATTAATTTTGCTGTCTTTCCACTCATCGTTGCGGCACAAATAATTTTTGCATCTAATCGATTCGCACTCTCTACCACACTTTCCGCAATTGCTTTAGGAATAGAAGTAATTTTTTCTTTTTGCTCAATATAATGAAAATTAGCATACGCTTCTGTTGCCTCACAAATTCTAGCCATAGCAGAAACAGCTTCTACTGGATGCTTTCCTATCGTTGTTTCTCCACTTAACATTAAAGCATCTACTCCATCCAAAACAGCATTCGCAATGTCGCTAGTTTCAGCACGTTTCGGACGATTATTTTCCATCATGGTCTCTAGCATTTCTGTTGCGACAATACAAATTTTTCCCATTTTACGACAGGTTTTTATCATTTCTTTTTGGATTAAAGGAAGTCGTTCCGAAGCAACTTCGGTTCCTAAATCACCACGAGCGACCATAATTCCATCACTTACTTCTAGAATCGATTCTAAATTTTCTATACCTAAATTACTTTCTATTTTACAGATAATTTGTAAATCTTCTCGATGATACTCTTTTAAAATTTCTTTTACTTCTAAAACATCCTCTTTACAAGAAACAAAAGAAATTGCTAAAAATTCACCTTCATGACAACAAGCATATTGGATATCTCTTCGATCAACATCACTTAAATAAGGTAGATTTAGATGAATCCCTGGAACACTAATACTCTTATGACTTCCTAAGATACCCCCTTCTATAATTTGACAAGTAATACCATCTTCTTCTTTGCTAATCACTTCTAATTTCATTTTCGCATTTTCAAGTAGCACAATATTTCCTATTTGAAAAGCATCTAAGGCTTCCTTATGATTAACGCTAATTCTTTTCGCATTTCCCAATACTTCTTCTTTGACAATGCGAATTTTTTCTCCTGCTACTAGTGTGATATCTTCTTTCATCGCACCAGTACGAAATTCTGGCCCTCTAGTATCCCAAAGAATAGCAACATTTCTGTGGGTACGATGACGAGCATTTTTGATTGATATAATGGCATCATCTCTTTCTTGAATCGTATTTGCATGAGTAAAATTAATGCGCGCTACATCCATTCCTGCCATCATCATTTTTTCAATAATATCCGTAGTACAAGAAGCGGGTCCAATACTACAAATAATTTTTGTCTTCTTCATCTTTACTACCTCCTAGTATCATATAAATGATATCATAAATAAAAAGAAAGAAGCAATAAAAAAATGACAAAATAAATTTTGTCATGCGTCCCTTTAAAAAGGGACCTTTTCTTTTTTTATTTATTATTTTAAA
>CANQFX010000005.1 GCA_947600015.1 uncultured Bacilli bacterium | reverse complement strand
AACCTCTTTAAAATAGAGGTTTCTCTTACATTCCTTTTACATTTTTTGAAACTGGAATTTACTTTTTCATTTCACGGATAATAATCTCTCTAAAATTTTTATAATTTTTTATGAACCTTTTAACTTAACAGCACCTGATATCCCCGCCTCTGATAATCGATTATTAAACCAAGTTATATTTGCTACATCTAATACATAAACAATAACACCAGAACGTACCCCAGTAAAAAAATTAGTATACGCAGTACTTTGCGAAAAATCAGCATTCCATAAGCAAATAAGCCATGCAGAAGAACAACCAGAAAACATAGAATTTGCCTTTAAATTAGTAGCTACTTTGACTTCTTCCAAATCAACAGTCTCTATTGAATGACAACACCAAAACATATACGTCAAATCATAACAATCATAAAACATACTATTCATATCCTTCAATTTTGGAGCTTCATAATGACTACCCTCTGCTGATACAGTAGTCAAATTTTCACAACCCGAAAACATAGAATACATCGATGTTACCTGACTAAAGTCTACTGCACTTCCAAAAGAAACTTCTAATAACGAAGTACAATACTCAAACATAGAATCACAATCTAGCACGATAATTGGAATACTAAAATCAACATTCATACCATCATCATTTTCATCATCCTTATCATTGGCAGTAATATATAAAGAAGAAGTACTACCATATTTATATATAGCAGCTTTGACACTCTCATCTCCTCCTACGGATACATCATATGTATACCAATCATCAAAAGGTGGAGCAGAACTAGAATTAACATATACTTCATTAATTTGGTTATTATTAAGAATTTTTTGTACTGCTATCGTGCTTAATTCAAAAGAGGGCTTTGCTTTTGCTATAGTGACATCTCCTGTAATTTTTAATGTTGCATTCAAAGCACTATAAGCAATACTACTAGATAAGATACATACTGTGATTATTACATATATCCATAGATTAAAATGGCTCTTCTTTTCTTTCTTCATTTTTCTTTTCTCCTCCGTTTTATTTTCTTCTATTCAAATTATACCCCCCCCCCTACAATTTTGTCAAACAAAAAAGAGAGACATGTTTTGGTAATCTCTCTAAAATTTTTTATGGATTTATCCGATAATAATATTTCCTGATCTCCCAACTTCTGATAATCGATTATTGAACCAAGTTTTATTTGCTGCATCTAATACATGAATAGTAACACCAGAAGGTATCCCATTAAAAAAATTAGTATATGCAGTACATTGGGAAAAATCGGCCTTACTTAAGTAAACAAGTCGCAAGGAAGAACAACCACAAAACATAAAATTTGCCGTCAAATTAGCAGCTACTTTGATTTCTGCCAAATCAACAGTCTCTATTGAATTACAATTAAAAAACATATAATCCATCTCATCTACAGCACTAGTAACTAACTGACACATAAAATCAGAAATATCAATCAATTTCGGGCAATCATAAAACATCTCATACATATCATTCAATTTAGGTGCTTCATAACGACTACCCTCTGCTGATACAGTAGTAAGATTAGAACAGCCATAAAACATCGAATCCATCCATTTTACCTGACTAAAATCTACTGCACTTCCAAAAGAAACTTTTAATAACGAAGTACAATCCTTAAACATAGTATCACAATCCGGCATAATAATTGGAACACTAAAATCAACATTATCATCTTCATTAATGGCAGTAATATACAAATCAGAAGAAGTATTATATTTATATATAGTAGCTTTGACGCTCTCATCTCCTCCTACAGATACATCATAATCATACCAAGTATCAAAAGGTGGAGCAGAACTAGAATTAATATATACCGTAGTAATTTGGTTATTCTTAAGAATTTCTTTTACTGCAGTCTTGCTTAATTCACGAGGGGCGATTGCTTTTGATATAGTGACATCTCCAGTAATTTTTAATGTTGCATTCAAAGCACTATAAGCAATACTACTAGATAAGATACAAATTGTAATAACGACATAAATCCACAAATTAAAATGACTCTTCTTTTCCTTTTTCATTTCTCTTTTCTCCTCCGCTTTTATTTTCTTCTACCAAGATTATACCCCCCCCCCCTACGATTTTGTCAAACAAAAAAGAGAGAGTTCTTCTCCCATATGTAAAAAATAAGAAATTTTACAAATATCTAATTAGCACTAATTTTTATTGATCATAAACACTTAAAAGTTTTTTATAAATTTCAGGATCTACAACAGAACTTGCCTTAATAGAAATATCTAAAGCTTTCTTATAATTTCCCTTCATAAACTGCACTTCCGCATCATGAAGACCTAAATCTACATCATCATAAGCACTACGATATCGATTCCCATAAACAATAGCCATTTCTGCCAATTGAGCTGTTTTAATCATTTCATTGGTTGTATGATATAACTTCAATACCAAATCTCTAGCAGTATCTACTCTTGTATTTAATGTTTTAATTACAATAGGTTTTTTAGATAACTCTTTAATCACTTCTACAATCGCTTCGTTTGCTTCCGATAATTGCACAAAATAATTATCTGTAATGACAGGCAATTTATAACTACGCATTTTATTTTTACATTGCTTTAAAAAGTCTTGAATCTCATCCAATTGCTCTCTCGCACGTACTTCATCATCATACATATTTCCTAAAGAATGAAGCGCTTTATCAAAATCATCTTCCATTTCTTTTAAACGAAGAGTTAACGCCTCAATTTCTTGATGCAACATAGAATAAGGAGAAGATTTTCGTTTTACTTTTCCAAGCATCTTTTTATAATCATCATTAATTACAACTAAAATCTTATTCACTTCATGAATAATTTCAATATCTTGATCATTTAAATCATACATTTTTTTGATATCATCTAACTGATTATAAACATCTTTTACAAGTTGATTGGTCTTTTCTATTTTCTTAGAAAAATCTTTTTCTATTTCTTCATAGGCTTTTCTCGAAAGCCGCTCCTTTTCGAAATCAATAAACAAAGAATCATAATATTCCAACATTGTTTTTAAATCAAACATGCATCCTTCTAAATTTAAAACACGAATTTTATCTAAAATACCACCAATATTTTTGCGAGATTCTTCTAAATTGTACTCAATGTTTAAATATGCCAGAGGATAATTTTCTTTTGTCATTTCTTGATATGTACTCTCTACTTCTTTCATACGATTTGGAATAATTTGTTTTGACATAAGTAATAAATCAGGAACTTCTTTGACAATAATACTCATATGATCAATCATTGCATCAAGTGCTTTTACAATATGGACCACTTCGTTATATTCATTTTTCTCCATTACTTTTTCAAAATCTAAAAATCTTTTTTCAATATTTTCTAACTGTAGTTCGATTGCTTCTTGCATTTCATCATAAAGGGGTTTATGATCTTGAAATTCACGATTCAAAGAACGATATTTTGTTTTTAACTTAATTACAATAGAACGATATTTCTCTTCACTTAACGTAATATCCTTAATTTCATCTAATAAATGATCTGCTGCTTCTTTTGCTTTATAAATTTCTAATTCTGTTTTTGCTAAATGATAACGGCAAGATTTATAATCTCTTTTTTCTACATAAGAATCTAAATCAATTAACATATCATCAATAAAGGTAAGTTTATTCTCTTTTATTTCTATCAATCGTTCTTGCCACTGATTATATTTTTCTTCCATTTTATCATTTTTTATAATAGGTTCTACTTTAGAAAGTTCAATAGGAATAGGTGCACTAGCAACCAAATTACGCATTACTTCTAAATCTTCTACTTTATCTTGATATGATTTTAAGCGCATTTTTCGAACAAAATGAAGAATAATAATTACAATTAATATTGTAACCACTACAACAGAACCAATAATCAAAATCTGTCCTTGCATATCCTCACCTCTATCTTAAAATAATTCTATCACAATCATTAGACATTTTTCTACTATTTTTCTTAAATTATCAAAAAAGATAGGAAACCAAAAACCAGAAATCAACCTAAAATACTTGACAGTAAAAGAAAAATATCCTATAATTGAAAATGCAAATTTACTTGAAACAGCAGATTTTGAATATTTTAATGTGTTTTTCATATTAGTTTAGTAACTATGCTGTTTATGTGAAAACATAAGAAAAACTCCCTAAGATATGACAAAATCATTTTCATGGAAATTGTAAAATTGAAAGAAAGGAGAATAACGATGTCAAGATACACAAAATCAAGTTATAAACAAGCTCGTCACGTTGGTTTTTCTATTAGTGAAACTGGAAAAGAGTTAAGTCGTCGTCCTTATGGTCCTGGTCAACATGGAAACGATCGTAGAGGAAAATTATCTAACTACGGAGTACAACTAAAAGAAAAACAGAAAGTACGTTTTATGTATGGAGTAAATGAAAGACAATTCAGAAAAACATTTGATGAAGCTGCAAAAATGAAAGGTGTACATGGTACCAATTTCTTAAGATTACTAGAATCTCGTTTAGATAACTTAGTATATCGTATTGGTTTTTCTACTACACGTAGAGGAGCAAGACAACTTGTTAATCATGGACACATAACTGTCAATGGTAAAAAAGTAGATATTCCATCATATAGAGCAAAAGTTGGTGATGTAATTTCTTTAAAAGAAGATGATAAGAACTTAAAAATTGTCACTGAGTCTTTAGCAAAAATCTCAAAAAGAGTAGATTACATTACATATGATGATGCAAAAATGGAAGGTACTTTTGTTAGACTTCCTGAAAGAAATGAATTAAATGCTGATATTGATGAAGCATTAATTGTTGAATTCTATAATAAATAAACCTAGTTTCCCAATAGAAACTAGGTTTCTTTTTCCTTTACTTCAATTTCTTCTATATAGCAATTGGGAACATCCAGATTCCCTAAATTCCCATGCAAAGAATGATGATGAAGAAGATGATGCAAAGCACGAATTACGCCGCCATGACTAACAATCAAAATATGATCTGTTTGTGGGCGTTTTTTAATTTCCTCTAAAAATTCAGCACTTCGCTGAAAAAGTGATTGTATACTTTCTACATCAAAATCATGACAATCTCTTTCATAATCCCAAAATTGTGGAGAATGATATTCACTTCTAGGCTGACCTTCTAATTCTCCCATATCTCGCTCAATCAACCGATGATCAGGAACGATTTCTACACGATCTCCCACCAAAATGAGTGCCGTTTCCATAGCACGAACAAGAGGAGAAGAATAACAAATATCATAATGATTAGATAAAATTTTTTGTTTTAGCCTTTGACATTGTCTTCTTCCATGATCATTTAATCCATCATTCATCACACCTTGGCATAAGTTTTTGGCATTATATTCTGTTTCACCATGGCGCACTAATGTAATTTTTATATCACAACACCTACCTTTTCAATTCCTTCTTCTTTTCTTCTGGTAGTTCTAACTGATATCGTTTTTGGTCATTACTAACATTAATTAGTTTTCCATTACGCAAAAAAGAAGCATTCAAATAACTATTAGAAGCAAGACTACAAAATATTTGATAATCTTTTAGTCCCAGTTCATATTCTTTTTTTTCTAAATTTTCCTCTGTTGTAAAACCTAGCATCTTATAGTTTAAAATTTCTAATGCCCAATTCATAAAACCCCGATGCCGATTACTTTTATTAATCCCAATAAATAATTCCAAAGAAGAATCCAAGATAGGATTCGTAAAAGAGTGCAGAAATACAAATCCTATTGCTTTTCTAGTTTTCTTATAGTAATGCTCTTTAATTTCGATATGTTGATGAATTAAAAAAACAAAAGGACTATTCATATTATAATCAATAAAAGGAAGAAAATCCTCTTCCTCAAAAAATAAAGAATTTAATTCGTGAAACTCTTCCTTATTATTAGGATCTAGAAGATCTAGCGTAATCCACTCGTATCGTGCCATATACTTCCCTCTTTATTCATAAATTCCAATAAAATATTTCTTTTTTCCTCGTCTAATAACTACGTATTTCTGTGATAACAATCCACTTTTAGTAATAAGATGCTCCAGATTTTGAATCTTTTCTCCATTAACAGTAATCGATCCATTCTGAATAAATTCTCGCGCTTCTCTTTTACTTGAACAAACGTTACCATGAACTAACAAATCTACTAAATTCATATCTTCTGATATATGGAAAGGATCAATCCCCTGAAATGCATCTTTGATTTCTTTTTCTGTAAAATTCTGAATATCTCCTCGAAATAATGACTCGCTAATTCGTAAAGCTTCTAAATAAGCATCTTTTCCATGTAAATCTGTAATAATTTCTTCCGCTAATTTTTTATGTGCTTCTCTTAAATGAGGATTTTCTTTATTTTTCTTTTCTAATTCTAAAATTTCTTCCACAGATAAAAAAGTAAATATTTTTAAATAATCAATTACCATTTCGTCATCTACATTTACTAAATATTGATAAAGTTCATAACTAGAAGTCTTATTTGCATCTAACCACAAGGCATTTCCTTCACTCTTACCAAATTTATTACCATATTTATCTAATACAAGAGGCATAGTAAAAGCATAAGCATCTTTTCCTAATTTCTTCTTTATCAAATCTAATCCTGTAGTAATATTTCCCCATTGATCGGAACCTTCTACCTGCATAATACAATTTTTATTTTGATATAGCCATAAAAAATCATACCCTTGAATTAATGTATAAGCAAATTCAGCAAAAGTAATTCCTGTTTCTAATCTTCTTTTAATAATATCTTTATCCAACATATAATTTACGTTAATATATTTTCCTACATCACGTAAAACATCAGTAAATTCATACCCTTGGAACCAATCATAATTATTAACAACCTCAGCCTGACCATGAAAGATCTTCTCTACTTGGCTTTTAATTCCCATAAGATTTTTATTTAACTGTTCCTTAGAAATAATTTCTCTTTCTGCAGTTGGTCTAGGATCTCCAATTAATCCAGTAGCACCACCACATAAAAGAATAGGATGATGCCCATACAGTGCAAGCCGCTTTGCGGTCACCAAAGAAGAATAATGTCCTAAATGCAAGCTATCTGCCGTAGGATCTGTTCCCCAATAAAATGTAATTTTTTCATTATTTAGTTTATCTGCAATATCTTCTCCAGCAACATCCTTCACTAAACCTCTCCATTGTAACTCTTCAAAAAATGTCATACTACACCTTATCCTTTCTTAGTATCTTAATAACCAAAATCGTTTGAAATAACGATTATACGTGATTTATCTATTATAATTTACTTCTTTATGACCTATGATAGAAATAAAATACACCCTTATTATACATAATTTTAAAAGAGAAAACAACTGTCTTTTGGTACCTTACATTCTTTCTCTAAAACAACTTCAAAAAAAAGAGAAATTTTATTTTTCTCCCTTTTTTTCTAATTTCTTTAATACGTCTTTTGTCACTTCAATTGTCTTAAGTCTTACTTCTTCTGCTGCATCTCTTAAAACTGGAGTTCCTTTATCAATTGCTAAATCAACAAGTTCCTGTGCTTTTTCTTTTAACTGTTCTGCTTTTTCTTTAGCAATATTAAGAACTTTTTCTTTGTCTAAATCAGAAAGTTCAGTCTTAATTTCTTCTACTTTGTGATCAAATTCTTCTTTTACTTCTTCTAAATCAATATTCTTAATTTGATGCATCAATTCCTCTAATTTTACTTTTAATTCTGCTCTTGTTTCACTTCCCTTTTTAGGAGCAAACAATACTCCAAGACCAGCTCCAACCATTGCACCAAGGGCAAACTTACCCATACCTGATTTTTTTTCTTTACTCATAAATATCCTCCTCTTTCTTTTTTGATTTACTTCGCTTAAATATTTTAGAACTTACCGTTGCAACCGCGCCAACAACAGAATCTCCAATTCTAGAAAGAAAATCTGATGTTTTATCAACAACTGCAAACAATCCATTCAAAGAATGTACCTTGTCCGTCACATCATCCACAACATGATCGATTTTCTCAACCAGTTGAATTAAACGGATTCCTAAAATAATTAATACAATTAATAATATGATACCAAATATATATAATAATACAGGTAATAATATATTTAAATAATCCATTTTCATTTTCCTTTCTTAATTAATCGTTTTCTTGATACATAGAATCAATCAAATCAAATAAATTATCAGAAGAATCATCATCAAAATCAGCAGCAGGATCTGAAGTTTCTTTTGCTTCTGGTTCAGACTTTTTTACTTCTTTTTCCTCAATCACTTCTTTTTCTTCTTCATAATGCTCTTTTTCCCGTCTGGTTTTTGGT
This sequence comes from uncultured Bacilli bacterium, assembly GCA_947600015.1. GTDB lineage: Bacteria > Bacillota_I > Bacilli_A > RF39 > UBA660 > CANRGD01. The sequence goes on along the minus strand of CANQFX010000005.1, from coordinate 17,548 downwards.
TTTTCTTTTGTTGCATCTACATAATCAACGTTATATTCTAAGCCCAAGTCTTGAAAATATTCTAGCGCATCTCCCATCGTAACTTCCTTTACTTGAGGCTTCTCTTGATCTTTACTCAAATCTACTAATAAATTATCTTCTTGCACCTCGAAAGAAGTAACCTCTTCTTTTCCATCTTCTTCAATTTCTCGAGCAATGTCATCACTTAAACTACCATAAGCTTTCTTTCTAACATCATCAACACTAACATTTTCTCTAGTATAACTAGAACGATGCACCTCCCTTTTTGATACAACATCTTCTTTTTTATAATTCTTATCTAAAATACCATAGATTGGAGAAATAATAGGAGAAGGTTTAAAATATGTTCGTTCTTCCTTTTTTTCATAAGCTCCTCCATAATCCGGCATAGAAACTTGTTCTTTCTCTTCTATCCCATAAGGACTCTCATGACGTCTACCTTGATAAGCAGTATCTTTCTGCCGAATAGAACTCATTTCATCATTTTCAAAGACTTTTACAATTCGAGGTTCTTCTTTAACCTCTTCCATTTCATCAACTTTGAAATCTTCATCCTCCATAAATTTAAAGTCATGCTTTTCTTCTTCCTCACTTTGTTTTCTAGAAGGTTCAATTTCAAAATCTTCTTCTAATAATTCTTCTTCATGAAGATCATCAAATGCTTCCTCCTTCTTAGGAGATAAAACCACTTTTTTCGCAATTGGCCTTTCTTCTTTTTTCTTTTCTTTTCGAACTGTCTTAATTTTCTCTTTCTTTACCGGTTTCTTCGGTTTTTCCTCTACTTCAACATACTCCTCTTCAAATAACGCATTTTTAAGTTTTTCAAATACGCTCATACCCTCACCTCTTTATGATTCGTTTTCTAATTCAAATTCTCCTTCATTCATTGCTTCTTTATAACTTTCATCTTCATACTTACTTACCACATCTAAGAAAGATTCTTTAGAAGAATCTGCTTTAAACAAAGTAAAGTTTTCTTCCTTATAATTTAAAATGTTTTCTCCAACTAAACTCTCTAAAATAGAATCATGAAATTTAATCGATCTTAAAACATAACACATATTATCCACTACAAAAGCCAAATCTTTCTCATCAACATAGGATTCCATTTTTGCATAATGATATACAAATTGTATAAAATATTTAGAACCCCTCTTATCAATCTGAATATACCCTGTTTTGTTATTATAATTAAGCCTTTTAGAATAATGAGATTTTTTATTTACTTCATATGTATTCTTTACTTTATGATAATAACTAATAACATCTACATATAAATAATAACGATTCCCAAAACGATCTTTAAATAAAGCATTGTATTCTTCCTTATTTAAAAGTTTTAATCCCTTAGGAACATAGTATTTATAGCCATCAAAATAAGTATTATATCGCTTTACATTATCAGAAAGTAAAATTTTCATATTTTTACTAATATTAGTAGACTCCAGAGGTGTAATAGAACATCCCGTCACAAAAAATATGATAATAGAGAGCAAAACAATAATCTTTTTCATATTTCACCTACTCTTATTACATTATACCAAACTTTTAGTAAATGGTAAATTATTTTCCTCATCTTTACTATTTTGGACACTTTTCTTCTTTGCAATAACAAAGTAAATAGGCATTCCTTGAGCTGAAAATTTATCTTCATATTCTGTAGTTGGTGAGGAAAAATCAAAGCAAGCATGTAAATCAAAAGAAATTTCATCTAGAAAATAACCATATTTTGTAAAACTCTCTAATGAATAAATATAAAAATCCTGATTATCGGTTCTCATATAAATTTCACAACAATCTTTAAAAATACAATCGTATTTTTTCAAAAAAATTGTACTAGAAAGTCGACGCGAATGATGTCGAACTTTAGGCCAAGGATCAGAAAAATTAAGATAAATACGAGAAATTTCATGAGAAAATACTTGATCAATCTCTAATGCATCCATACGAATTATTTTTAAATTAGAAATTCCCTCCGGTATTTTAGGAATTCCCCGTGCTAAAACACTATCATACTTTTCAATTCCAATAAAATTAATATTAGGGTTAGAAATTGCATTTTCTACAAGAAATTTACCTTTTCCCATACCAATTTCAATATAAATTGGATTTTCATTTTGAAAAACATCTTGCCATTTACCGAAATAAGAGATTGGATTCATTATAACGTAAGGACAAGATTCTAATATTTCTTTTTTGTTTTTTACATTTCTAAGTCTCATAGTATCACCACGTACTATATTTTAACACATTCTTAATTTTCTTGCATATAATAAAACGAAGAAAGTAGGTAATAAGATGAATCAAATGCCCTATCCTTATTTTCCAATGCTTGAGCAACCACCATTCCAACCAAACTTACTAGAAGAAATAAGAAAATTAAATACAGAAGTTAAAAATTTAAAAGAACGTGTATCTCTCTTAGAAAAAAAAGAAGAAAAGAACAACACCAATGATTTTTTAGAAAAGGATGATAACTACTATATAATTTAAAAAAGAATAAAACCTATTCTTTTTTATTTTGGCACTTTTGTGTTATACTAATACTAAAGAAAAGGTGTGAAGAAAATGTTAAAACTAAAAAATATTGATAAACAAGAATTTGATGCTTATGTAGAACATCATCCAACAAAATCTCATTTCTTACAATCTCTAGCTTGGGGAGAATTTTCTAAAGTAAAGAAAAATCTAACTCCATACTATTTAGGATTAGTAAATGAAAAAGAAGAAATCGTAGGAGCAACCTTGTTACTACAGAAACATCTTCCTATGAATTACTGCTACTTCTACGCACCTCGTGGATTTGTAATTGACTATAATAAAAAAGAAATCGTAAAAGAAATGACTAAAAACGTAATTGCATTTGCCAAAGGGAAAAAAGCGATTTTCGTCAAAATTGATCCCGATATTATTAGAAAAAAATATAATTCAGAGGATATAGAAATTCCTTCTACAGATAATGCAGAAGAAGTCTTTCAAACATTAAAAGAATGCGGTTGGCATCACCAAGGATTTACCAAAAATTTTGAAACGATGCAACCACGATATACATTTCGTATTGACCTAGAACAAGATTTAAAAACGATTGAAAATAAATTTTCTAAAACTACGAAACAAAGAATTGCCAAAGCACAGAAATTAGAAACAGAAGTAAAAATTGGTGAAAAAAAAGATTTAAAAGAGTTTTACCATTTAATGATGTTAACGGAATCTAGAAAAGATTTTATTTCTTATAATGAAGACTACTATGAAACATTATATGAAATTTTTAATGGTAATGACTCTACTGCCGCAACTCTTTTCCTAGGAAAAATAAACTTAGACAAAACAATCAAAAGTTTAGAAAAAACAAAGAAAAATATTCAGGATCAAATTTCTATTCTACCAATTGATAACCTAAGTAAAAGCGCGAAAAATAAATTAGCAGAACTTACACGTCAAAAAGAAAATACAGAAAAAGAAATAACAAAGTATAAAGAAGCAAAAAAAGAATATGGAAAAGAAATAACCCTAAGTGCACACATGATCATCGAGTATGGAGATAAAGCTTGGGTTTTATATGCTGGAAACCATAATATTTTAAGTGAAACTTATGTCAATTACAACACCTATTATGAACATATAAAATATTGTAAGGAAAAAGGAATAAAAATCTATGATCAATTTGGAACAATTGGAGATTTACGAAAAGAAAATCCTAGAATGGGTCTTCATGAATTTAAAAAGAAATTTGGAGGAGACTATATTGAATTCTTAGGAGAATGGGATTATGTAACCAATTCATTCATGTATTTCATCTTTACAAAACTCGTACCGTTCTATCGAAAATTAATAAGAAAAAAATCGAAAAAGGAGCTAAATCATGAAATTAGAAATAATCAGTGAAAAGGAATTTAAAGCATATGCAGACAAAAGTCCACAAATTACTTTTCATCAAACGAAGCAGTGGGGAGAATTAAAAAAGAAAAATCATTGGATTCCTTACTATATAGGTTTAAAAGAAAAAAATACAATCAAAGCAGCATCTCTAGTTTTAGCCAAAGAACTTCCCATCATTAAAAAGAAAATGATGTATGCACCAAGAGGTTTTTTAATTGATTATCATGATAAAGCACTCTTAAATGATTTTAGTACACAATTAAAAGAATGGGCAAAAAAAGAAAACGCAATCTTTATAAAAATTGATCCTTATGTGGAATATAAAGAACGAGATAATAATGGAAATATCGTAGAAGATGGGATTAACAATGAAGACTGCATCAAAAATTTAAAAGAAACAGGTTATAAACATTTTGGTTTTAACCTAATGCAAGATACACTACAACCTAGATGGATGCATGTCATTGAAACCAAAGATAAAACATTAGATGATGTTATGAATGAAATGGAATCCAAAACTAGACAAATTCTAAGAAAAAATGAACGTTGTGGAGTTAAAACCAGACCAATAAAAAAAGAAGAATTAAAAACATTCAAAGAAATCATGAAACATACTAGTAATCGACGTGAATTTGTAGACCGTCCTCTTTCTTATTATGAAAATATGTGGGATACCCTTTATGAAAGTGGAATTCTAAAAATTCTAGTTGCGGAAATTAATTTTGATGAATATGAAGAAAATACCAAAAAAGAATTACAAAAAACAGAAGAAGACTTAAAAGAAAGAAAACATAAATACGAAAAAAATTTACTTAAAATGAATGAAAAAAAATATAATCAAAGTAACCAACAAGATGAAGATACAATCAAACGTTTAGAAAAACAATTAGAAAAAATTAAAAATCTAAAAAAAGAGCATGGAAAAAAAGCACTTCTTGGAGGAATTTTATTCTTAATTTACGGAAACGAAGTATTATCTCTTTATGGAGGTTCCTTAGAAAACTTAATGCAATTTCAATCTGCCTATACCTTACACTTTGAAGGAATTAAATACGCAGTAGAACATGGTTATAGCAGATATAACTTTTATGGTATTACAGGAGACTTTCGTGAAGAAAATCCACTTTATGGACTATATTTATTTAAAAAAAGTTTTGGAGGACATGTAGTAGAATTAATTGGAGAATTTGACTTCATTATTTCAAAATTTTGGTATCATACCTATCATATTGCTTTTACCTGTTATCACAAATTAAAGAACTTAAAAAAGTAACCCTATCAGTTACTTTTTCTTTTTTACAAAACGATTTAGCTTATCTCCAAATATATGTTGTATTGTCTTCATACGATAGGTAAACAAGAAATAAACAAAAGCGCCAACAACTGTATAAATTAAAATAATAAAAATATTATAAATTCTAGTTGCAGAATAAATTGGTATAACAAACTTCAATAAGAACAAAACTACAATCATAAGAATAGATCCACACAAAATATCGATAAAGTTTTTTACACTTGCCTCATATTTTACCTTATAACGTACATGTAATACAATTAAACAAATCAGGAAAGAAACAAAATAAGCAATAATACTAGAAGTAATCACTCCATAATATGCTGGGATTCCCATCTTATAAAAGGCAGAAATCAAATTTTGATTCAATAAAAATTTTAAAATAACTCCTGTAAGCAAACTAAAGAAAACACATTTATAATCTTTCAACACTTGTATAATGGATACCATAGAAGTAAATAAACAAGTAAATAACCCAACAAATACAAAATAAGAAAGTACACTTGGTCCATATTTGCTAGCGCCATAAAACAAGGTCCAAACTGGTTTTGACAAGAAACTAAGTCCAATTGACATAGGTACAATCAAGAATAATAAAATACTAAGAGATTGATTCACCTTATGATGAATATCTTTCCAATCTTCTTTTACAAAACTACGTGTTAAATTCGGAATTAAACTAACAATAATACCCGTCGAAATCGCAACTAATATCATATTAAACTTTGCTCCCCAAGTAGAAAGCATACTCATAACTGTTTCAGCATCACTAACTTTGAAATGAGCATATTGAACAAGACCTTTTACAACTGTTACCATATCAATATAACTATATAATGACTTAAATATATCAATCATAATAAAAGGAACAGCATAAACAATAATTTTAAGGAAAATTTCTTTATTAGTAATGATTGGTTCATTAACATCACGAATTTTTTCTTGAAAATGTTTTTTATTTTTAAAGCGCTTTGTGACTAAATAAATATACGAAGTAAACGCTCCAGCAGTTGCACCAAATAAAGCAACTCCAACAGCACTCGTAAGAGATAGATGAAAAACATTTAACATCATATAACTACCAACAACAATAATAATAACTCGTACAACTTGTTCAATCACTTGAGAAATAGAAGGTGGAGTCATAAAACGATGTCCTTCAAAATAACCACGATAAATACTAAGAAGAGGAACAACTAAAATCGCACTAGAAATTACGCGCACTACAAAAGTAACATCCTCTAATGTATTTCCTCCCGTTAAATCACCTAAAATCCATTTCGCGATAAAAGGGGCAAAAAGCATTAATACCAAAAAACAAATAAATCCAAATAATAATGCCACTTTTTTTCCAATAATAAATGCCCGATCTTTAGCATTATAATACCCTAGCGTTTGATACTCAGAAACAATTTTACTAATGGCAAGTGGAATTCCTGCAGTAGATAGTGACATAAAAAGCAAATAAATAGTATAAGCATATCCATATAATGCTCCACCCTTTTCCCCAATAACAGCATGAAAAGGAATAACATACAAAATTCCCAATATTTTAGTAATTACAATACTTAGTGTAACAATAAAGGCACCTTTAACAAAAGTAGTCTTTTTCATTGTTTTATCTTGCTTCATAATAACCTCCAACATTATTATCATACCACATTTTACAAAAAGAAAAAACACCAATAGAAAAGAATTCCACTATTGTGTTAAAAATTACTGTTTTTCTAATGACTTAATTAATTGTTCTCAATATAATATCTAAAAATACATTTTTCTAATTATTTCCCTTTCCTGGATGATAACCGTTCTTCAACTTTCTTTTTAATGTCCTCATACTTATTACAATTTTTTAACGGTTCTGCATCCTCTAAAGAATCAAAGTAAGCAGTCCCTCCTATATGTTTTAGATTATTTAAGCCTCTTGCATCCTTTAATAAATCAAACCAGGCATCTCCTCCGATATGTTTTAGAGAATTTAAACCTTTTGCATCCCTTAATGAATCAAAGTTAGCAGCTCTTCCTATGTGTTCCAGATGATTTAATCCTTTGGCATCTTTTAAAAAACCAAACCAAGCATCTGTTCCTATATATTCTAGATTATCTAAGCCTTCTGCATCTTCTAAACAATGAAACCAAGCATCACTTCCTATATGTTTTAAATTAATTAGACCCTTTGCATTTTTTAAAGAATAAAAATTAGCGGTTCTTCCTATATGTTTTAGATTGTTTAAGCTTTCAGCAGTTCTTAAGGAAGGAAAGTTAGTCCACCCTTCTATATATTCTAGATGTTCTAAACCCTTTGCATCTTCTAAAAATTTAAAATTAGCTTCTCCTATGATTGCTTTTAAATGCCTAAATTTCTCCGGGACGGTTTCGCCGTTATAAAAAAGATCAGATATAAAAACTACAATATCATTTGTATCAAAGTCTTCTATTTTTGTTCCTACTTGATCTTTTCTACATCCAAATATCATACTAAAATCTTCTTTTGCATCTCTTTTTGATTTGATTTCTTCTATTCTAGGATCTTTTTCATATCCAAATCCCGATATTTTTGATTCTATTTCATATAAAAACCTTAATTCTTCTGGTGTTAGTTCTTGATTATCCATCACCTTATGTTCTATCGCAGTTAGTTTTTTCATATCTTCTACTTTTTTCTTGTATTTCTCTTTATCTGGAAATTCATTCAGTTTTTCTTCTGCTATCGCAAGCATACTTCCTTCTAAATTTTGGTTTTTACTAACGCCTCTTACTTCTCCAATCTCTTCTTTCCCATTCATTCGAATCGCAATTCTTGGATTGGTGTATTTTCCTTCTTCATCTTTGGTATAGTATACATAGAAGTCTCCAGCATCTAATTGTTTTTTCGCTGTTTCATATCCTGCGGTACACCATCCCGTATTCTTACCTTGTAAACTATCACATAACTTGGTGGAATCACTTCCCTGTTCATACTTAATCCATATTCCGTCAGTCTCTTTATCTTCTCCTCGATAATTCTGTTTTGTTAGAAAATATAAATATAACTTTTGGAAACTTTCTCCACCATTTAGAACCTCTTCTTGTTCAGGGCTTATTTCATTTTCTCCAATTTCGCTTTTTAATACATCATATATTTGTGCTAGTATCTCTCGATTTAATTCTAGATACTTTTCTACTGTTTCACTCGTTCTTTTTGTAAACTTCATTTTCTCTTTATCTAGTTTCCCTAGTTTTATCATGCCTCGAAATACATAATGCTTAAACCACATTGGATACATCGCATCATCACTGGTTAGGTAAGTAATCCATTCTTTTAGCGATTCTTTCTGATCTTTTTGAATGACTTGTAACATTTCTTCTTTCATTGGATCAGTGATTTCTATATTCCCATATCCTGTTTCTTTATATATTTTCTTTTGGAGTTTAATATAAGACTCTGATAATTCTTTAATTACATACTTATCATAATAAAGTTGTAATAACTGTTCTAATCGATGAGGATTATTTTTTGTTTTATCATGAACCATTTCTAATCTGTCTAAATATTTTTTAATTTTCTCCTCTGGAGTATCACTTTTTGATGCTTTATGATCAACAATATATTCCTGATGCATCTCGCTATATAATTTATTTAGAAATTCTTCTCCTGTTTTATACATAGAACCTCCTAAGCTAATTTCATCTCATTAAAACCTTATCTTTAAAATTTTCTATATATTTATTTTAACATTCTTACTATAGAAAAACAAGAGAAGCAAAACTTCTAATCGCTTTGCTTCCATTTTAAAATTAAAATCAATTTAATAAATTAAATAAATTGTATAAAACAGTATTTAGCCTAAAATTCACAGAATTTTATTGAAAAAGAAATCTTCTAATAATACACAATCATTGCTGAAAAACAAAATACTTGCTCCTCACTAAAAATACCAACACTTACTTGATATTTAATATCCATAACTTCTCCATCTAAGTCTTCTAAAAAAGAATTTACTTCTGATTCTAAATCTTTTTCGTCCTCAAAATCAAATATTTTAACTTTCATATGATCACCAAAAAGAATATAAAACTTTTTTTCCACAAAAATTGTTGAAAAATAGGAACATATTCATCTTAAAATAAAACCTTAACTAGATTTCTTACTTTTCTTTATAATAATGATGAAAATGATAATGAAAAGGAAAATTCCTCCACCCAAATAATAGAATAAATAATTATTTGATTTTTCTACTTTTTCTCCAGCAATGGTAAGAGGAATTTCCATGTTCCCTATCTCATCATCACAATAAGTATCTTTACATGTATAACTTAAACTCATTTCTCGAACAGAAATAGAATCTTTTATATCCTCCTGATTGAAGAGTAAAGTTCCAATTAAAATCTTTCCCTTTTCTAAAGACTGTTTTGTTACAAGAAGAACCCCTTCATTACGAGATTCGTCTAAATCCCATCGATTACTAGGAGTAAAAGAAACCACATCTAAATCATGATATAAATAAGAAATTGCCTTTACATTTTGACGTGTGGTATTTAGATAAAGTTTACACTCTAACTCCCCATCCATTTCTTTGCAATCTCCATTGATAGATGTGTTAGCAGCAAATACAGAAAAAGGAGATAGAAAAAGAATAAGGAAAAATAAAATCATTCCACGCTTCATCTTAATCCCTCCATTTTTTCATAAATCGTTACAATATCACTTAATCGTACTTTCTTATCCTTTTTACAATCCGCAGCTAATTGTTGAATATCTTCTTTTAAACCATCTCCATTTAGTAAATAAAGAGCAATCTCTTTAATATCATCACGATTAATATTACCATCTTTTGTTGTATCTCCCATTACAATATTAATATGTTTTGCAACTTCTTTTTCTCCTATATAAAATCTACTAAGTGCTCCTGTTGGGATTAAATCCGTCGGTTGTAATTCCTTATCATTATAAGTAATTTTAACTATATAACTCTCTGGTAATTTCAATTGAGATTTATAATTTGTTGGACTATAACTTGTCATTAATTCTTCTAATATAATATATCCATCCTCCTCAGGAAGAGCAATTACTTCTTCTTCCCATTTAGCATATAATATTATATTTTGTTTAGGCATCTTATCAAATACATATTCTTTTTTTAAGTCTTTATCAATATACCAACCAGCAAAAGTATATCCTGCTTTCGTTGGTGGAGTTGGCTCTTTAATATTCGCCTGATAACTTTGAACAATAGAATCTACACTACTTCCACCATTACTATTAAAACTAATGGTATATTGCTCATCTATCCATCTAGCATATAAAGTGATATTCTGTTTTGGCATAGTTGTAAACATAAAACGCTTACTAAATTTCTTATCTTGGTACCACCCAGCAAAAGTATATCCTGCTTTCGTTGGTGGAGTTGGCTCTGTTAGTAGAGTTTGATAACTAGCTACAATACTAACCACTTTACTACCACCCATACTATCAAAAGTAATTGTATATTTTGTAGTCTTTGAAGGAACACTGTGATCTTGATTCCATTTTGCATAAAGGAAAACATTATGGCTTGGCATAGTAGTAAAGGAAAACATATTCGTAAATGCTTCATCTGTATACCAACCAGCAAAAGTATATCCTGCTCTTGTTGGATTTTTAGGTGCTTCTATCTCGTCACCATATTTTTTTTGAATAGTTGAAATTAAACTACCACCATTTGTTTGAAATGTAATAGTATAAGTGTTTTTAATCCATCTAGCATAAAGAACTAAATCTTCTTCAATCATATTATTAAATGTAAATTCATTCTTTAATTCCTCATCCTTATACCATCCTAAAAATAAATATCCCTCTTTTTGTGGAATAGCAGGAGCTGAAATCATTTCACCATATTCCACAATAACATTTCCCACTGGAGTTCCACCATTACTATTAAAACTTACTGTAAAAATCCCGCGTCTCCATTTCGCATATAACGTAAAGTTTTCTGCTGGCATAATACCAAAAGTATATGGTTTTTGAAGATCAGAATCTAAATACCAGCCTACAAAACCATAACCATCTCTTTTGGGAGGAATTGGTTCTGTTACTTTGTCACCATAGAATGCAGTAATGCTATCGACCGCAGTTCCATCATTAGAATCAAAGGTAATGGTATATTGTTGTACTTCCCATTTGGCATATAAAGAAAGATCATGTGCTGGCATCGTTTCAAAAATAAATTCATCCTGAAGATCCCCATCTTGATACCATCCTAAAAAGCGATTTCCTTCTTTTGTTGGACTTTTTGGTTTTGTGATTACCTCCCCATAACGAACATGCATAACATCTATATCACTTCCACCATTCACATAAAAAGTAATTGTATATTCTCTAGCTTCCCATTTCGCATACAAATCAATATTTTCTGCAGGCATTCTATCAAAAGAATATTCTTCCATCATAGCATCACTTAAATACCAACCAGCAAATTCATATCCTTCTTTCGTTGGATTCTCTGGTTTCGTAATCTTTTCATCATATTCTTTCGTAATATTTGACACATCACTTCCACCATTACTATGGAAAGTAATTGTATAAAGATTTTTAATCCATTTAGCATAAAGAGTAATATCTTGATCTGGCATCACATCAAATTGATACTCTTCTTCAAAATTAACATCTCGATACCATCCGGCAAAAGAACAACCTTTTTTCGTTGGTTTCGGGTTTGGTTCTTCTACCTTTGAACCAACGTCACCTATAATATCTTCTACACTACTTCCACCTCTACTATTAAAATGGATTACACTTTGATTTGCACTCTTCCATTTGGCATATAATGTAAAGTTCTCTGCAGGCATCGTCTTAAATGTATATAATTGTGTTAAGTTTTCATCCTTATACCATCCTACAAATTCAAACCCCTCTCTCGTTGGATTTTTTGGCTTTGTAATTGTCTCTCCATACTTTGCCGTAATACTTGGTACTAAGTCTCCATCATTACTATCAAAAGTAATCGTATATTCTTTAGCTTCCCACTTCGCATATAACGTAAAACTTTTTGCGGGCATTTTATTAAATGTATAAAGATGAGTATAGCTTTCTTCTTCATACCAACCAGCAAAATCATACCCAGTTTTTGTTGGTGGAGTTGGTGCTTCAATTAAATCTTCATAATGTTTTTTCATTGATGAAACACTACTTCCACCTTTACTATTAAAGGTAATTGTATAATCAATTGCTTCCCATTTCGCATATAACGTAAAACTTTTTGCGGGCATTTTATTAAATGTATAAAGATGAGTATAGCTTTCTTCTTCATACCAACCAGCAAAATCATACCCAGTTTTTGTTGGTGGAGTTGGTGCTTCAATTAAATCTTCATAATGCTTTTTCATTGGTGAAACACTACTTCCACCTTTACTATTAAAGGTAATCGTATAATCAATCGCTTCCCATTTCGCATATAACGTAAAACTTCTTGCGGGCATAGTATTAAATGTATACTCTTTTTGATAAGTTTGATCCTCATACCAACCAGCAAAAGTATATCCTGTCTTAGTCGGAGTAACATTAGGTTTACTTATAGATTCTCCAGCAGTAGCAACAATGGAATCTACAAAACTACCTCCCATACTATCAAAAGTAATTGTATATTGATTTTCCACATTCCATTTTGCATATAAAGTGACATCACTAGATACCTTTTGATTCTTAAAATCCCATTTTGTTGAATATGTTTCACTTGTATACCAACCAGCAAACACATAACCTTTTTTTGTAGGGGGATCTGGTTGAAAAACATAATTATCACATTCTAATACTTGATTAGGAACATAACTACCACCTTTACTATTAAAAGTGACATTATATTCTTGTATCATCCACTCTGCATAAAGAGTCATATCCTGATATATTGGAGTTGAGTTGAAATTGAAACGAGTATGAGAAGAACTATTTTGATCATACCAACCAACAAAATCAAAACACCTTACCGTGGGATCCGGAGGTTCCTCAATATATCCACCATAAGAAACAGTTTGTTCAGATACTTTGCTTCCACCTCGAGAATCAAATTTCACTTGCAAAGATTGTAGCGCCCAACCTGCATACAAAGTAAAACTCCTTGCGGGCATTTTCCCAAATGTATATTTTCTAGTACAGTTAGCATCCTCACACCAACCTGTAAAAGTATATCCTGTCCTAGTCGGATTATTAATAGGAGTAATTGTTGTATTATAAGCAATGGATACGCTTTTTGCAGTTCCTCCGCCATTCATATTAAAGGTAAGTGTATACTTCTTAGGAGTCCAACCTGCATATAGTGTTTTTTCTCCACAAGTAGTACTACTAAAATTATATTTTGTTGTTAATGAAGAATTCGTATACCAACCTGTAAAAGTATATCCCGTCCAAGTTGGATCAGTAGGTTGTGTTACAGTTTTACCACACTGGACATATTTTATTCCATTTTCTTGAGCACCATTATAATTCAAATGCACTTCATATTGAAACTTAGGTTCTAAAGAAATATCTTTTGTTACAGTATATTGACTACCCTTTCCTCCTATAAAATTAGTATATTCTGCCGTATTTAAATCCCAATCAGTATACCAACCTACAAAAGTATTCCCTTCTAATACGCAGTCTGGTAATGTAATTGCAGTACCTCTAGGAACGGTTATAGATTGTCCATCTGGTACTTTACCTCCATAACGAGTAACAAATCGAACTGTTACATCATCTGTTACTTCTATTGTTTTTCCACCACTACCACTCTGAAAGATAGAAGAAGCTTGAATGGTAGTCGTTCCCTTTTTCTTTGCAGTTACATAACCAAAATCATCTACCGTTGCAACATCCGGACTTGTACTAGTGAATACAATAGCAGAAGAAGTAGCCGCAGTTCCATCTGAACTCTTAATTGACCAAGAGTATTTTTTTGTTTCCCCTAATTGAATCTTGTCATCCCCCGTTACACTACCATAAGTTGAATGTTTTTTAAAATTATAATGTGAAAAAATATAGTCTAATAGTCCTGAATCTAATTGCACCCCATTCCCCTTTTTACCTTTCAATACATCCAAAATATTAGTATAACCACTACTAGCATTTTGCGAAAGTTTCTTAATAAACCAAACCATTCTATCTAAATCGCTATTAATATATTCTTTTACCTGGTCGTTACTTAAATTATTAAACCAAGCAAAAGTTTTGCGAAATGCCTCCCAATCTATGTTTCCCGCACTATTTTTAGTTTGCATAAAAGGAGTTTCAAAATTATAATCATTCCAAGTACGATTAGAAACATTTCCTATACTATCTTGATATGCCTTTAATTCTTGTTGCTCAGAGGTATTAGAATAAGAAATTTGTGAATTACCCATTAAATACATTTTACCTATTTCTGCAACCGTTTCCATACTAAATGCATATCGATTTATATTTGTTTGATAAGTATTATCTGAACTATAAAGAACACCATGAAAAACATGAGACATTTCATGAACAAGAGTATCTGGTATCTGACCTGTTGATGCATAAGTCTTCATATAGTTAACAAAGCGACTCTCTTTCGAATAGGTAGGCGATGAAGGAGATCCTCCCATCGTTTGTTTAAAATAAATAGGATAACCAGCTAAAGCACCTTGGTATAAAGAAATAGAATTCGTAAATATTAACATAATTGGTTTATTTTCAAAAGGATATAAATATTTGTTCCCTGCTGCTCCAAACAAATAAGCTAATTGCCCATAAATACCATCTGCTAAGTTAACAAAAGAACTTACCTTATTTTTTTCGTTCGTAGTCAATGTGTTATACTCACTTGTTCTAACAATCAATTTTATATGATTATTATTGGAAGTAAATGTTGTGATATCTGAACTAGAAGGAGTAGATATAGTTAAATTAGAATAACCAATCATTCCCTTAATCTTTGTATCATCTTTTCCAGATTGTGGTGTTCCAATATAAATTTCTGCTTTACCTTCCATATTAGCAACCAAATATAAATCAACATTTTTATAGGAATTTGCTTCTCTAATCGTATCAGACCAACTATAATTATAATGATATTTTGAATAACTAACAGAATCTTCAAAACTACGAACTCCTAAAACTGCTCCCCATTCATTATGATCAGAAGAAAAAGAAAAATTAGCATTCGTAGTAATACGAGCACTTACTTTATATACCTTTTGGGGAGTCAATCCACTTATTTTATACTTTACATATCCATATTGAGAAGAAGGGTACGTAATAGTACCACTTTTATTATCAGCTGCTCTCGTCGTTGAAATATTATCCTTACCAGACTCATGTTCAGTTGCAATTTCTATAGGAAATCCATCTAATGTAGTAGTAGCACCAAAAGTTTGTTTAGCAAAAAGAGAAAATAGCAAAGCAAAACTAGCAAATATAACCATCAAATAACCAAGTTGTATACGAATTGGTAATTCTTTTATTTTATCTATCACTTTTGAAACATTTGCTCTTATTTTGCTATTCTGCTTTCTCATAGATAAATCCCTTTCTCTATCTTCCTAACTATTGTTTCTATTTTCGTTTTCATTATACCCCCTCCCCCAGTATTTGTCAAATAAAAAGGAAATGCACTGATAAACTTAAAGTAGACAATTAAAGGGGATGTAAATAGCATACAATTTTAATTTCATTTTTTATAATTCTTCTTTACTTCTAAATATCATTCTTATAAAAATAAAAAGCATTAAGCAACAATTTTTACTTAATGCACAACAATGTTTTTATCTATTTCACAACAATATTTACAATTTTTCCCTTAATTACAATCACTTTAACGATTTCTTTTCCCTCTATATGCCTTACAACATTTTCCTCACGTAAAGCTTTTTCTTTAATAGAATCCTCGGTCTCATTGATTCCAATTTTAATTGTTGCTCGAACTTTACCATTAACCTGAACGGCAATTTCTTTTTCCTCTTCCTTAATTTTAGATTCGTCTGCTTTAGGCCAATCACCATTACAAATCGGATCATATCCGAGAGTTTCATTCATTTCCTCTGTAATATGAGGAGCAATCGGATTAAGTAGTGTTAATAATAAGTGGTAATCCTCCTTCGTAATAGAATCCATATCATCATAAGCATTTGTTAAAATCATCAAACTAGAAATTGCTGTATTATACCCCATATGAGTTAAATCATATTCTACCTTTTGAATAGTTTTATTTTGAATGACTTCTAAAGCATCGGTATAACCCGTTTTATCATTAATTTTCTCACTTAAACGAATAACTCTGTCTAAGAAACGTTTACAACCTCGTAAAGAATCGGTACTCCATGGTGCATCCATTTGATAATCTCCCATAAACATTTCATAAACCCTTAATGTATCCGCACCATACTCACGAACGATATCATCAGGATTAATAACATTTCCTTTGGATTTACTCATTTTAACATTATCACTACCTAAAACCATTCCATGACTGACTCTCGTCCAAATCATTTCTTTATGAGGCACAAGTCCAATATTATATAAGAATTGTACCCAGAATCTCGCATATAACAAATGTCTTGCAGTATGTTCCATTCCACCATTATACCAATCTACTCGATTCCAATATTTCATTGCATCAAAAGAGGCAAATTCTTTCTCATTATGAGCATCCATAAAACGTAAGAAATACCAACTAGAGCCTGCCCAATTAGGCATCGTATCTGTTTCTCTTCTTGCTTTTCCACCACATTTAGGACAAGTAGTATTAACCCATTCTGTAATATTTGCAAGAGGACTTTCACCATCCTCTGTTGGCTCATATTCTGCAACATCAGGTAGTAAAAGTGGTAAATCTTCTTCCTTCATTGGCACCCAACCACACTTCTCACAATAAATCATAGGAATTGGTTCTCCCCAAAATCTTTGCCGAGAAAATATCCAGTCACGCATCTTATAATTGACTTGCTTTTTTCCACAATGATGTTCTTCAAGCCAAGTAATCATTTTATCAATTGCCTCTTGTTTATTTAATCCATCTAAAAATCCTGAATTAATATGAACGCCATCTCCTACCATAGCACCAGGGTCCAACACATATTCAAATGCTTTTTTATGCAATTCGTCTTGTACTTCTTTTTCAATTATTTTTTTATCTACCCACTCAACACAAAAATCTTCATCTTCATCTAAATTCTGAGAAACTCTCTTATCACTCTTTAACTCAAATAAAATAGGTGTTGCCTCAATATGAAAATATTTATCTTTGTTATACGCATAATAGTGATGATCAATTTTAAAATCTTCTCCTATCAATTCTAAATCCGTATATCCTGTTTCTTCGGCAATCTCACGAATCGCACATTCTACAGCACTTTCCTCATCTTTCCTAGTACCACCAACAAATAAACGGCCTCCTTTTTTACCCC
>CANQFX010000004.1 GCA_947600015.1 uncultured Bacilli bacterium | reverse complement strand
ATTTACTTCCGCAGTATTAAATACAGCATATCCTTGTTCTCTATTAACATAAATCGTCATTTTAGCAATTATTTTCTTTTCTTTATTTCTAATAACAAGATTCTGACAACAATCAAGAATCATACTAGCTCGCATGATACCTGCACCAGCACCTAATATATGTGCACAACAACTACAATATTTACCAAGTATTAAATTATCATAATCCTGTTTCGGTAACCATTCATAAGTATAATCATAATCCGCTTCTTCTTTTAAATCAAATTTAGGATGATTGTCAAATTTTACTTGGCCATCATTATCAATAATAAAAGGCGCAAATATGTTTCTAGGAGCACTTTGACTTTCCTTTACAATTTTTTCACTAACGTTTAAAGCATAAAATTCAGAATAATATTGTTGAAGTAACCGAGCTAATTTTTTATTATGTTCATTTAATCCAACAAATTTTTTTGAAGAAAAATAATCTAAACATTTATCAATCGTCACTTTTAAATGTCTTTGAGAGCCTCGATGAGAAGTAGATGTATTTGAAATATTTCTAAATGAGTTGTATACTCTAGCAATGAAACCTGAATGATTTTTTTCAAATTCTACTAATTTATCGTAATTTTCAATGAAAAAACTAATAAATTCATAATCTATTTCAACTCTTGGTCTGATTTCACCAAATACTGTGTGAATATTATTACCTACAATAACATTTTTGTTTTCTGTATCAAACATTTTTTCATTAATAAAGGTGGTGATCCTTTGACTTATGATTTTATCATCACTAAATACTCCTAAAGCATTGCATAAATTGGCTAAATCATTTAGATTTACTCCATATACATCATATAAAGTTTTACTATGACGGAATAAATGTTTAATATTCTTATTACAATTTTTTATTAATAGTTCTTGATTTTCATAACTCAACTTTTGAAAAAATATTGGATTGTAGAAGAAGTGATCGTTTTTATGATATTTTTCTAATAAATTGCAATAATGAATCAATTTATCGATATCAATTTTTGTATCAATATTATTTATTTTTAATAATTTAATTAATGATTGATTATAGTTTTGTAAAATTTTAATTAATTCTAATTTTGTTACTTTTTTCAGTAATATATTAGAAAACATAAACTCCATATTAGGATGGCTTTGTTCCATAATTTCTCTGATTGCCTTAGAAACTTTATTAGAAGCAATTTCTTGCGCATACGCAAAATCACTTACAAATTTATGAAACAATGCTTCCAAATCGGGATTTATCCATACATTGGTTAGAAGGTGACTATTTTCGGCATTGATCTGCAATAAATCAATCACATAGGAAACAAAAAGATCAGGATCGTCTGTCGAAAAATCACTGGAAAAACTAGCTATTTCATCTCTTGTCACTTTTACCATGTCAAATCCATTAATTTTTACATAATACGTTCCATCTGAAAGAGAATAAACAGTGATATTATCCTTATTATTAAAATCAATATCATAATTGGTATTAATTTTTGTTTGAAGCATATTAAAGTCTTTTGCTTTCATACTTCCAAGCAAAGGCAAGTTAATTTCAAGTTCAGAATAAAATGTATTTGGCATAATCATTTTTATATTTTCTGGTATATTTAGCGTTTTTAATTTCGTTGATTTGCTAAAAACATTACCACTAATATGCTCAAGGGAATGAGGAAGGTAAATATCTGTTGCATTTTTAAATAAATCATCTAAATCTTCACATAATGTTTTAATTCCTTCATCAATAACTATTTTTTCAAAAGGAATCTCGCTTTCACTCCCACCATCAAATGAACCATATATATTTAATAAAAATGAATCTCCAAAATTGGAATGGAAAATATGAAGTTCTTTTAGATTATCACATGCACAAAAAGTGTTCTTTCCAATACCTTCCATTTCTGAAGGAATATAAAATTTTTTTAATTTTTTTGCTCCCGCAAAAGCATAATCAGAAATATTATAAATTAATTCGTACCTTTCAATAGGGCTACCATCTAAATCGTTTGCAATCACATACCGATAATATCCAACTAAGAATTCTTCGCAATTACAATTGATCGCATACTGTAATATGACTCCATCCTTGGATAATAAAGCAGTATCATCATCTACAGAAAAATATCTTGCATTTGCCTCATCTACTACTATTTTTTCTAAAGATGACATGAAAGCAAAAGCTCCAACTTCTATGCAACTGACATTTTTAGGAATATTAATTTCTTTGATTGCTTCACATCCCATAAAAGCCATTCTACCAATACTTTTAACTTCTGTAGGAAGAGAGAAGTTTAAACTTTTACAATGATAAAATGCAAAATCATGAATATAGTAAATATCTTTGTGGTGATTTATGCTTTTTAAATTAGGACAATGACTAAATACACCATAAGAAAGATAATGCAAAGAATTGGGAATATTAATTTCTTCTAGCGAACTACACTCACTAAATGCAAAGTCATCTAATACTTGTAAATGTGGTGGTAGCGTCACTTTTTTTAGTGATTTGCAACCTTTAAAAGCCGCTTTTCCAATATATTTTACGGAATCTGGAATAATGACTTCTTCTAAATTTTCATAGTCCAAGAAAGCTTCCTCTGGTAGAGAAGTAGCACCTTCAGGAATCATAATAATTTTATCGTTTTTATCATAATTTAAAACCTGTTTCATTGATTCACCTTCTATCTTTTTAAAACTAATCGTTGTGCTTTATCCCAATCACCATGGTAATCATAGCATAAATCAATAAGAGAATATTCGCCAAATTCCAGTGCTTTTTGAATTGGAACGGAAGGATGATTATTTTCTGGTGTTAGATAATCGAGAATTGTGTTTCTAGATGCACCAATGGATATATTATTGAGTGGATGTGTTGGATAATTCTTGTTATATGTTTCCATAAATGCTTTAGCACCTCTTAAAAATGCCTGATAAATTTTGAATTTACTTTCATTATCTCGATAATTGAATGAACTTTCTACATTATTAAATACCGCATAACTAGCGTTTCTATTAACATACAAAGTAGATTTTGCAATAATTACTCCTAAGTTATCTCGAATAACAAGATTTTGACAACAATCAAGAATCATACTAGCTCGCATAATTCCTTGTCCAGCACCAGCAACATGAGCACAGCAATTACAATATTTTCCAAGTATCAGATTGTCATAATCTTGTTTCGGTAACCATTCATAAGAAAAGTCTGGATTAATCTCTTCTTTTAAGTCTTTTGCTGGATCATAATCATATAGAATATTTCCTTCTTCATCAACAATTTCTTCAACAAATATATTTCTAGGAGCACTTAATGATTCTCTATAAATTTTTTGAGCATTAAACCACACAGTATTAGTATTATACCAAGCACCAATTAATTCAGCCAAGTCCTTATTTTCTTCCGTCACACCATCAAATTTAACATTAGATAAAAAGTTTTTACATTTATCTATTGTCACTTTTAGATGTCTTTGCGAACCTTTATTTGAAGTAGAAGTTCTTGATATTTCTCTAAAGTTTAAATAAACTCTTTCAATAAATCCTGATTTTTGTCTTTCTTCTTCTATTAAATCTTTATAATTTTCTAAAAATAATTGAGCAAATTCTTCATCAAATTCTTCCCTTAAAAAATAGAAATCAAAAACTCTATGTATATCATTTCCAACAATCCTATAATTATTGTTTTCCCCATTAGGGAGTTTTTCTTCAAATAATTTTTCTACTATAAATGTACTTGCTCGTTGTCTGATAATTGGATCATCTTCTAAAGCACCAGTAATTTTCATTAATACCAGTAAATTATTTAAATTGTCCTTCGCACTAATGCTTAATTTCGTCGCTAAACTAGATTTTAATAATCTTTTAGTATTTGCATCATATATTTTAAATAATTGATCTGTTAGTGGGTTATCTGCGATTGATAGAAATGGTTTGGTAAATAAATATTCATCTTTAATATTGTATTTTTTTACTAATCGAATAAATTTTTCCAAGATATTATTTTTCAATATCTCATAAGTTAAATAATAACTTTCTTTTTTTTCCTCATGCCCATTTCCAACAAGTATTATGTCATCACTCACAAATAATTTACTATCTTCTAGCGTTTTAATTAACAATGGCAAGTCTAAATTGATTATTCTTTCCAAGCTTTTTATATCATAATTAGCGATTAAAAATTTATTCTGTAAAAGAGGAAGAGTAATATGATATTTTCTTAATAATTCTACATAATCTACAAAAATAGAAAAATTTTTCTCTTCTAATAATTTTTCGGTATTTCGATCTTTTTCCTCTAATAATTGACTATTCTCAATCACATCTAAAAAGAAATGGTCTTTCTTTTTTAAATGATCAAATAATATAGTTCTATTTTCTAAACTCATGGTTGACATTAAAATACCATTGAGTAATGGCTTGATAGCCAAATCATGTTTGATTAAATCATTCATAAAGTCGAGAAATAAAATAGGATCTTCTCTAATCATTTCTGATTTCGAACATATTTCATCAATTTGCTTTTTCGTAAGTTTAATAATTTTTTCTTTTTGTTCAATATAGTATGTATCATCATTTAAAATATATAATTTATAATCTTCTATATTATATAATTTATAATCCACTGTATATTGATCTCCATGAATTAATTCAATCAATCCTTTGATTACTAACCCATTTTCAAATTTTAATTTTGTAGAAGTAGGGAAGGCTCCTTTATCAATACTTGTAACATTATTTGGGATTTCCACTTCTTTTAGTTTTTGACAATCACTAAAAGCATTCGCATAGATAGAATAATGACCAACCTTAGGTAAAATGATTTTAGTTACATTCTTGAACTCAGGAAAAGCATATTGATATATATATAAGTTAAATTATCTTCTCCAGTAGGATTTTCACAAAATTCAACGATTTCAAAGGGAAGTTGAGGTTTTGTTTTTACACCTTCTGCAAAATAGTATCTACCCTCCGTTCTTAAATTAAATCCTCCAACAGGATAAAGGGGAATAGGGTGAATCTTTAAAGTTTTAAGTTTTGGACAATCATAAAATGCGGTATGTTCTATATCTTCCGTACAACAACATAAATTTAGTTCTTCAAGATTCTTATTTCCCGCAAAAGCATATTTACCAATTCCTGTAATTGGTCTAACAAGTGGACGGTTCAACATATCAATTTCTAAATTATAATCTTTTAAAGAATAGGATTTATCTTTACAACCACTAGCATACAACATTAATTTTTGATACATTTGATGAATCAATATTTTATGATCGGGAGTAATAAATGTTTTATTATATGGAGATACTTCTATTTTTTCTAAAGAATCCATATAAGAAAATGCACCATCCCCAAAAGACGTAAGATTTGCTGGTATCATAATAGAACGAATAGAATGACAATTTTTAAAAGATTCTTTCCCAACGGTTTCTATTGTATCTGGCAAATTAATATCTTTTAAATTGTTACAATGATAAAAAGCTCTTGATCCAATTTTTTTCATTCCAGTATTCAATATAACTTTAGTCAGTTTTTTACAATTGCTAAAGGATTCAGAAGGAATGGTTTCTAAATGATATACATGAAATTCTTCTAGAGAATCACACCCTGAAAATGCAAAATCACCCATTGCATATATATTTTCTTGATTTTTAACTTCTTTTAAATTTTTGCATCCCCGAAAACAAGCAGAAGGAATTGTGTTACCAATTACTTCCATGGTTGTAATCCCGATACAATTTTCAAAGGCTCTGTCATTAAAATTAGTAATAAATGAGGGGATTTCTGTTAAACTCTTACAATTTCTAAAACATCTTTTACCAATATTAAGTTTTTTTGTTGCATCCACGTCCGCTAGGCGAATACATCCATCAAATAATCCATCTGGTAAAGTCGATATTTGTTCGTTTATATAAGCCGATGGAATACTTCGACAATTTTTAAAACAATATTCTCCAAAAGATTTTACATGACTTGGGAAAGAAGATAATTTAACACAATTTTCAAAAACTCTATTACCAAGGGCAACGATATTCTCATCCAAAATAATATCTAAATTTTTACATCCTTTAAAACACTCATCTGGTAATTGCTGTATTGATGATGGAAGATTTACTTTTTTAAGTTTTTTACAATTTAAAAATAGTTGGTGGTTTATTTTCTTTAATGATTCAGGTAAAACTACCTCTTCAAGATTGTCGCAGCCAGCAAAAACTCCCCAATCTAATTCTTCCACTCCTTCAGGTATAACAATTCGTTTTAATCTTTTACAATCCCCAAAAGTTCTATAATTTAAAGTTTTAATATTTTTAGATAAAACAACTTCTTCTAAATTTTCACAATCATTAAAAGCACTCGCTCCAATGACAGTAACGCTATCTGGGATGATTACCTTTTTTAAATTAGGACATTTAGTAAAAGCTCTTTCTCCAATAGTAGTTATACCATAAGGAATATTTGCCTCCGTAATATCCTTCCTTTCAGCATATGCAAATGGTTTGATATTAGGGTCAATTATCATATTTTTATCACATGGGATACACGCATTACTTACTGCCATAAAATCCCCCTTTTCAGTAGTGAATTATTATATCATTTTTTCAAAAAAAATCAATAAAAACCAAGACTTTATTGCGGAAAAAAAGAAAATATGATAGTATAAAGCACTAATGGAGGTTGTTCATATGAATTTTGAGGCAAAAATGCAAAATCCTATTTGTATAAAACTAGGGAAAAATTCAAACGTGATACTAGCAGATGAAAATTGTAAAAAAGAATATTCATTAGTACCAGGAGTAATGTTTGGGAAAGAACATTATGGTTTTATTATAATAAGCGATTATAATAGAGAACAAAGAGAATATTTTTATCCAACACAATGTAAAATCGAAGCAGTTGGGATGGAAGGTGGAATTGTAAAAATATTTGAAGAAGGAAAAAAATCAAGTTGGAGATTTACTAAAACAGGAAATCTAGAACATTCTATTTTTGGTGATTTTACTGATGAATTTAGGCAAAAATTTGATACGGTTTTTGAAAATGATAATATGTTCATGGGAGAGTCAAAATTAGAAAGGCCATTGAGAATACAAATATCTGCCAATCCACAAAAGAGTATGATATTACAAGATGAATGGATAAAAAAAGATTATCCTTTATATCCTGGTGTAATGCTTGGAAGTATACATTATGGTTTTATATTGATATTTGATACGGAGTATGGAAAAAAAGAAGTCGTTTATCCAACGCAAAATAGAATTGATGCAATTGGAATAGAAGGAAACTATTTTAATGATTTGAAAGTATTTGAAAATGGAAAATATCATCCTTGGTTATTTACTTATGATGGCAAATTTAAAAAACAAGCCTCATATAATCGCTATTCAAAAAATGATAAAGTTTTTGTTAAAGGTGCCTATGAATTAGGTATGAAGAATAATACAGATCGTTTTACTTTGGAAACGAAAAAGAAATGATAATCGGTGTTATATGCGATTTTGGAAATTTATAAAAGATGAATTGAATAAGAGTGATAACCAAGAAGAAACCGAAAATAATAATGCATCAGAAGACCAAAATAATAGTGATTCAGCCTCTGGGCAAAAAGATGAACAAAATCAAGAAGAGAATACTTCAAATAACGATTCTAATGATATAGAATCTTCCAATCAGAATAATGATTCACAAAAGAATGAAGAACAAAAAAGTAGTAATTCATCGTCTCAACAAAAGCCAGAACAAAATAATAGTGATTTAGCATCTGGACAAAGGGATGAACAAAATCAAGAAGAGAATACTTCAAATAACGATTCTAATGATATAGAATCTTCCAATCAAAATAATGATTCACAAAAGAATGAAGAACAAAAGAGTAGTAATCCATCGCCTCAACAAAAGCAGAACCAAAATAATAGTGATTTAGCATCTGGACAAAAAGAAGAACAAAACCAGGAAGGAAATAGTACAAATAATGATTCTAAAACAGAGATAGAATCCTCTAACCAAACAAATGATTCACAAAAGAATGAAGAACAAAAGAGTAGTAATCCATCGCCTCAACAAAAGCAAGAACAAGATAATAGTGATTCAGCATCTGGGCAAAAAGAAGAACAAAACCAAGAAGGGAATACTCCAAATAATGATTCTAAAGATATAGAATCCTCTAACCAAACAAATGATTCACAAAAGAGTGAAGAACAAAAGAGTAGTAATCCATCGTCTCACCAAAAGCAAGAACAAAATAATAGTGATTCAGCATCTGGACAAAAAGAAGAACAAAACCAAGAAGGGAATACTCCAAATAATGATTCTAAAGATATAGAATCTTCTAACAAAACAAATGATTCACAAAGTAACGAAAATATAAGAAAAAATGCTAAACTTACAAATGAACAAAAGAAAGAATTATTAGAAAAATTAAAAAACAATATTGAAGAAATTAAAAAAAGAAAAGCTAGAAAATTAAAAAAAGAACATTTAAATGGTGAAAAGGAAGAAGTAAAAGAATCAAAAGAAGAAAAATATGAGTTATCAGAACAGACCAACAATTTCTTAAATCAATTGAGCGAACTTCCATCTTTTGAAGATAGAAATAGAAATCCGGGATATTCTATTGATACAGAATCCTATACAGACATACCTGAAAGTATTATTAGAACATTAATAACAAAATTTCTGAATCAAAGATTTTGCAGGCATCATACCGACTTAAATGTTAGATCAAATTCATTAGAAAAAAGCAAAGGATTTTATAAATGGGAAATTAAAGATGTAATTGTGCATTTACAAACGCATCAAGTAACCAAAGTTTTAACGGATAAATATGGATATGAATATGCACAAGGTAAAAATGAAAATGTACCACTATCATTTTATTTCGATATGTCAGGAAGTATGAGTTCTTACACTAACATGTTAGCAGTAATTGCAATTGAATTATTGAAAAAGAAAGTTAAAGTTTTAATAGGTTATAACGAAAAAGTAAATGTACAGATTGAAAGCATTGAAAAAAACATAACGGTATCAGAACTTGCTGAAATATTGGAAAGTGCAGGATATTGGAGTGGATGGGGAAGTTCCGGTAGAAATAATTATAAAAAAGATCCGAGAGTCAAATTCAAATATATTGAAAGAAATATAGATAACTATTTAATAGAAAAAAAAGCAGAAAAATGTGTTATATTTGCCGATTTTGATCCCAAAAGTGAAATTGTTAATTTATCACAAGTAGCTGCTGTATATTGGTTTTGTTTTGAATCAACATATAATTCCAATGATATAAATGATTTTAATGGTTTTATCTATCAAGTGGAAAATATAAGAGATTTGGAACAAGGATTAATAAAAGTAAATGAAAAAAAATTTGAAACATTATGTTATATAGACAATCCAGAAAAATTACAAAAGAAAGTGAGAGTGAAAAGATGATTTCATTTGAAAAAGTAAAAGAAAAAATTGAAACCATGGGATATTATGCAACAAATGAATTATTATATGATGCCTATAATGCTTTATCCTTGTTTTCTAATTCTAGCAACAATCCAGGACAAGATATATTTGCTATTTGTTTGGAAGGCCCTCCAGGAGCTGGTAAAACGGAATTTGCCAAAGTATATACCAAATTATCTAATGAACTATTTAAAAATGTTGAACTAGTTGATTATCAATGTGATGCCACTACAGGAAAAACAGAACTATTTGAGGATATTAATATTAGTGCTGCAATTCGAGGAGATGCAGATCATGTTAATATACCTGGTAAATTAATTGAGGCAATCAAAAAAGTAAATCAGGGGAAAAGAGTAGTATTATTTATTGATGAGTATGATAAGGCAAGAGAAGAAACGGATGCTTTCTTACTACAATTTTTACAATCAGGAAAAATTAACTCGACACAACATGGTGATTTAGAAATTAAAGAGAAATATAAAAGTAATTTACAAGTAATATTATGTAAAAATGATATGAGAGAGGAATTATCTGGCCCTTTATCACGACGTATCAGAATGATTAGATTAGATTATATGCAACCATCATTGTTTTATAAAGTAGCACATCGATTATTAATCGCTGAAAAAGAAGATCCAGTAAATGATGGTTTATTAAATCTCGTATCTCTTATGTATGAAAAAGCATATGAAAATAAAGAAATGTATAATAGGTTACCTTCCTGTTCTGAAATGTTAATTGCAATCGAAGATGCCGATAGAATGATAAAATTAGCAAATGCACCCCAAAGTGTTATTTATAATATAATTATTAAAAATATGTTTAAATCTTCCGATGATATCACAACTTTTGAATCTTCATTAAAGCAAATGCAAAACGGCACGAAAACAAAACTAGCATCCCTAGTAAATACGATGAAACAAAATTCCCAAGAAACAAAAGAAAAATTAGATTTAAATACCTTAATTGCAGAAAAAGTATATGTAGAAGAACACAAAAAATTGACTAGCAAAATACAAGAGTTGGAAACATTAATCGAAACATATAAAGTTAAATTTATGGAAATGGAACAAAAACGACAAGAAACTATTAATGAGGAAATAGAAAAAATTAAATTAGAAAATGGAAAGTTAGTTTCTAATACAAAGATACCTGATACCATAGGTAATTTTGAAGATGAAAGTAGTCATATTAAAAGAGGATACAATATCTTTGATATATCTGATAACAATTGGACTGATGTTGCAACCTTAACAATACCAAACTTATCACATAGTTATGCAATTCAAAAATTAATGGAACATGCAAGTGACTTAGATATCACAATCTATGAAAATGGTATTTTATTACAAGAATATGAAAATCAAAAATTGATTGTCATAAATGACTTTGATGATAATAAAAATTTACAATTTCGCATATTATCTAACATTCCTGTTCTGCCATCCATTTTTATCCAAGATATTAATAATTTTGCAAAATTTATGAACGAGTGTTATGGCACACAGCCTAAAACATCCAAGGCAATAATCGATAAGGCATTAGATATGAATAATTATCAATTAAATATTGATACATTAGTATATAATGAAACGGAACTTCCTTTTGATTTAATAGAGAAGGATGTATATCATTTTGAATATACATCAAGAAAAGAAAATCAACCAATTGATCTTTCTATGTTAAAATGTGAAAGTCCAGAAAAAGCATTGGAAATATCAAAAAAAATAATGTCAGATCAAAGTAAGGTGTTAAAGAAATGAATGATGCAAGTTTAACTTTATTAGAAAAAGAAAAATTAAAGAAACTCGAAGAATATAAATTAGATGAGAAAAGCATCGCAGCATTTAAAGGTAAAATAAAAGAAGTAGATGAAGAAAGTAAATTAAATTTAGGAAAAGAACTTTATAATTTAATTTCGAACAAGAAAAAATCTTCAAAAGTAGATGAAAATTTTACTAATAAAGTAATAGAGTTGATTATGAATGGTGCAGATTTAGAATATAAAGAAGAACAAAAAGGAAACTTTCCCTTATTAATTTGTGCACGCAAAGGATTTTTGGAAATTGCCTATATATTATTAAGGGCAGGAGCCAATGTAAATCAAGTAAACAATTATTTAACCACTTCAACTATGGCCTCAGCAAGACATGGTCATAAAAATTTATTGGAACTGTTAATTTTATTAGGTGCAGATGTAAATGCAAAATGCTTAGATGGAGATACTGCCCTAATAAGTGCCAAACGACATGACCAACAAGAGTGCTTTGATCTTTTAGTTCGTGCACAAGCTTCTTTAACACAAAGAAATATCCTTAACGAATCCATATTAGATATACCAGGAAAGATATCTTTTAATCCAAATATTATAATGGATTCAAAAATAGCAAAAACACTTCCTCTTACATCAGAAGAAACAACACAACAGTTGATCGAAGAAGCAGAACAAAAATTATTAAAATTGAAAAATAATGAAAAAGAGAGTATAAAGAAATAACATAATTTCAGTTAACTCTCTTTTTATAATAAGGCCTCACATATCAGCATGGTACAAATTCCTATTAGAAAAGCAACAATTGTAATTTTTTTCTTATGATATTCTACGGAATTAGGAAGAAGTTCATAAATAGAAATATGCATCATAATTCCCGCTGTAGCACCTAAAATAACAGAAAGTAAAAAGTTATTGATATATCGAGCTAAAAACAAATAGGCCAAAACAGCCCCAAATAGTTCTGAAAATCCAGATATCAAAGTATAAAAAATTGCTTTTTTGCGATTTCCAGTGGCATAAAAAATAGGAACAGCAATGGAAATTCCTTCGGGAATATTATGAAGAGCAATAGCAATAGAAAGAGTAATCCCTAAATGCAGATTCGTACTGCTAGAAATGAAAGTAGTAATCCCTTCTGGAATATTATGGAGAACTAGCACAATAATAGAAATAATTCCTAATTTATATAAGTGATTATTAGAGAAATGTTTTTCGATTTTTTGATCGATAAAAGAAGAAAATAAAATACCAAGCACTACAAAAATAAAAACGAATAAAAAACTAGGTATCATCTTATAAATAGAAGATGCAAAAGATAAAGATTCAGGAATTAAAGAAATAATAGAAATCGTAAGCATAATTCCCGCAGAAAAAGCAAGAGAAAAACTAATAATCGTGTCTTTCTTTTGTTTTTTTAAATAACAAGGCAAGATCCCTATTAAAGTAGCAAATCCTGCAAAAGAAGTAATAAGAAAACTAAGAATTGTTCGATTCATATTACAACGTATGTAAAATATGCCCTAAAAATACCAAAAACAAATCATTTACAGGGAAAAAGAAAAGTGTTAGAATGAAAATGAAAGCAAAGGGGATCCAACATGAATTATGATATGAAAATGGAAGAAGAATTAACACATATAAAACCAGGCACAAAATTGCTCCTTCATGCTTGTTGTGCTCCTTGTTCTTCTGCGGTTTTAGAGCGTCTTGGAACAATATTTGAAATCACGATTTTCTTTTATAATCCCAATATTACGGAAAAAGAAGAGTATGAAAAAAGAAAAAAGGAAATCACAAAGTTTATCACAACATTTCCTACCAAATATCCAATTTCTTTATTAGAAGGGAAATATGAGCCTCAAGAATTTTTTGATATGGCCAAAGGTTTAGAAGAAGAAAAAGAACGTGGTAAACGCTGTTTTTCGTGTTACCAATTAAGACTAAAAGAAACCGCAATCATCGCAACAAAATATCATTATCCTTATTTTACAACAACATTAAGTTTAAGCCCTTATAAAAATAGTAATTGGATTAATGAAATTGGTGAAAAATTAGATACAGAATATCAAAGTAATTATTTATATGCCGACTTTAAAAAGAAAAACGGTTATCAACGAAGTATTGAATTATCAAAAGAGTATCATTTATATCGTCAAGACTATTGTGGATGTATTTATTCAAAAAAAGAAAGAGAAACAAAGAAAAGTATATTAGATAAAAATGAATTTATTAATTTTCTTAGAATAAGAAATAATAAGGAGGAAATATGAAATATTATTGTATTGGAATTAAAGGAACAGGAATGTCTACACTAGCACAAATTCTATATGATTTAGGAAATGAAGTAAGTGGTTATGATGATGAAAAAAAAGACAAATTCACACAAATTGGATTAGAAGAAAGAAACATTCCCATTTATTATGATTCTAATCATCAATTAGATAAAGATACAATTGTGACTCATTCTATGGCAATTCAAGAAGATCATAAGGAACTACAACGAGTTAAAAAATTAGGACTTACCATTAAAAAATATAGTGAAATTGTGGGAAGTGTGATTGCACAGTTTGATAGCATTTCTGTCGCTGGGACCCATGGGAAAACCACCACATCTTCTTTAATTCGTCATATTTTAGAAGAAAGTGTTGGCTGTAGTTATTTTATAGGAGCAGGGGAGGGCCATATCGATAAAAAAACGCCTTACTTTGTTATTGAATCCGATGAATATAATAAACATTTCTTAGATTATCATCCCAAATATGCTATTATTACCAATATGGAAGAAGAACATATGGAGTGTTACAAAGATTTAGATGACATTATTTCTTCTTTTGGAAAATTTTCAGATCAAACAAAAGAATTTGTTGTTGCTTGTGGTGATAATATCAATGTTCGCAACATGAAAACCAAAACAAAAATTTATTATTATGGAGTAGGAAAAGATAATGATATTATTATTAAAAATGTGAATTTAACAAAAAAAGGGAATGAATTTGATCTTTTTCTTGGAGAAAAAAATTTAGGACACTTTGTATTACCACTATTTGGAATGCCTATGATATATAATGCCACAGCAGCAATCTTTGTTTGTTATCAATTGGGAGTTTCTTTAGAACAAATACAAAAGGCGCTTCTTACCTTTCAAAATGCAAAACGACGATTTGCAGAAGAAGTCATTGGAGAAACAATTATCATTGATGACTATGCGCATCACCCTACAGAAATTAAAACAACACTAGAAGCAGCCCGACAAAAATATCCAGAAAAAACATTGAGTGTTGTCTTTAAACCAAATACGTATTCTAGAACAGAACATTTTGCGAAAGAATTTGCAGAATCTTTAAAAATTGCAGACCATATTTACCTGACAGAAATTGATTGTAATCGTGAAAAACAAGAAGATTATCCCAACGTTTCCTCTGATCTGATTTTAAATTATCTACCACATGCCGAAAAGATAAAAGAGGAAAATAATGTTTCCATCTTACAGAAAGAAAGGGGAAATGTTGTCTGCTTTATGAGTTGTGCTTCTACGGAAAAATTAATTGAAGCATTTAAATTAGAATTACAAAAATAGGAGAACATTATGGCAAAATTTATCTTAATTGGTGGGGGCGATGTAGGTCGTGGTTCCACACCATATCAAACTGGACAAATCGATCAAGAAGCAGTTCGCCTTACAAAAAAAGAACATCCCCAATTTTTATTTATTGGTCTTGCAAGTAATTTTTCAGACTCATATTATGATACGATGAAAAAAATATATCAAAATTTGGGTTGTGATTGTGCCTACTTAAAAAAGAAAAATATAATCAATAATACAAACATTGTAGAAGAAAAAATAAAAAAAGCAGATATTATTTATTTTTGTGGAGGAGATACAATAAAACTAAAAGAAAATATCCTTTCTTTTCAACTCCTTCCTTTATTAGAAGAGGCAATAAAAAAAAACGTAGTAATTGTAGGAATGTCCGCGGGCGCAATTCTTTTTTGTAAAGAAGGCTTTTCCGATTCTCTCAAACTACGAGAAGAACAAGAAGGATATCAATTTCTCGATGGACTAGGCAATGTTCCTATCTCTATTTGTCCACACTATGAAAAAGAAAGTACACGTAAAAAAGAATTAAAAGAACATTTAAAAAATACTGACAAACAAGTTTTGGCCTTAGAAAATGGTGTCGCTATAAAAATAATCAATCAAGAGTTAGAAATCATCTCTAGCATTCCAAATAAAAATGCCTATCTAGTATATTATGATGAAAATGGTTCCTTTCAAGAACAAGAAATAATAGAGCATAAGAAAATATCAATAGATCAGTACACTACGCATAATAAATAAAATTCCTTGACATTTTTTAAAAAGAAGTGTATAATATGATGCCAAGTGAGGAGATATAAGCAAATTTTTTAAGGTTCTACTTGTGAGCTATCTCGGGCCAAGCCTACACAATTATGTATCTAATTGGAGTCACGAATAATGAAATATTCGTGGCTTTTTTGTATATCAAAAACCACGAATAGAAGAAGAAAGGAGAAATATAATGTTAAAACGAAAGGAAGAATATTCACAAAATGAAAACATATTAATGATTTCACATGGTCTTAGTTTTGCTATTTATGTTGCCAATAAAGATAGAGATAAATATGCAAAATTTAAAGTTGGTGAAGAACAAGAATTGTCAGATTGTGATTCTAAATCTATGAAAGTATTATCTATTTTAGATGGATTAGGTTATCCTATGGATGAATTAGGTACATATTTATATAAAGAGGTAATTACTGAGGTTTGTGATTCTTTAAAAGGAATAACTGGTAAAAGAGCGGATATGAAAAAATGTAAATATTTACTTGCACAATTAAATAATGCATTTTCTCAATTTTATCATCATATTGCTAGAGAATATTTAGAAATGGGAGTAAAAGCTTTCCATCTTTATATTCAACAAACGATTGAAAAAATAAATTATGATGCAATAAATTTAGATTTATCATATCAAATTTTTGGAGCAAATCCTATAGAACAAAATTATGGCTTACAAGCATTTCAACTTGCCACATATATTTTAGGTTTTTGTATTAAAAAAGAAGTCCATCCACCGATAGTAAAGAAATTATCTAATATGCCTAATGCATAAAATAGAAAATAAAAATTTACTTAAATGTTATACGTTGTTTCATTGAACCCAAATACTTAGATTTATAATCACAGAATCATTGTCAATTAACGATTGTCTTCTGTGATTTTTTGGTTATCATTTACAAAAAAAATATATAAAAAACTAGAAAAATATAGTACAATTATTTTAATTATAATAGCAAGTCATTTGTTATAAAAATATATAGGAGAGTGATGTTTATGGCAATTATTGAAGTAAAAAAATTGTCAAAAACTTTCAAAGTCAAGATAAAAGATAAAGGATTAAAAGGGAGTTTAAAATCAATTATCAAACCAAAATATAAAACAGTAAAAGCTGTTAAAAATATTAGTTTTGCCGTAGAAAGAGGAGAAATAATAGCATTTATTGGTCCGAATGGGGCTGGTAAAAGTACAACCATAAAAATGATGACCAGTATTTTATATCCTGATAAAGGAACAATAAGAGTTTTAGGATATGATCCAACGAAAGATCGAAAAAAACTATCTTATGAAATTGGTACTGTATTTGGACAAAAAGAACAATTATGGACACATTTAACCCCCTATGATAATTTTAAGTTCTTTGGAGCAATATATGATATTCCTGAACCAGTAGTAGAGAAAAAAATTGAAGAGTTGAAAATGTTATTTGAATTGGATGAATTTATCAATACTCCTGTTAGGAACTTATCCTTAGGTCAAAGAATTAGATGTGAAATTGTTGCATCCCTAATTCATGAACCTAAAGTATTGTTTTTAGATGAACCTACCATTGGGTTAGATCCTGTGGTAAAAGAAAATATTAGAACCTTAATTAAAAGAATGAATAAAGAATACAAAACAACAATTTTTTTAACTAGCCATGATGTTGGTGATATAGAAAAATTGTGTAAAAGGGTAATTATTATTAATGATGGTCAACTTGTTCTTGATGATACGATGGAAAACTTGAAATATCACTATTTAAATAAGAAAATTGTGGAAGCTAAAATGAAAGAAAGAGTTAATCTTGATGATGAAGATGGAATCACTATCATTAAAGATAAAGGATACAATTTAAAAATTGAAGTGGATACAACTAAACGAAGTGTTGCCGATGCTCTAAAATTATTAAATCCAGATAATATAATAGATATCAATATTTCTAATATTCCTCTTGAGGATATCATAAGTGATATTTATAAAAGTAAGGATTTGTAATATGAGAAAATATTTATTTATCATAAAAACGCAAATCATGAGTAATTTGCAATACGTTTTTAATATTGTATTTAGTTTTATTGGTTATTTCATATTGTTATTTATTTTATTTAACTTGTGGCAATATTTATATAGTGATCCTAATGAACTGATTAATGGATATAATATGACGCAAATGAGTTGGTATGTAATCATTACAGAAATATTATGGATGACACTTGGTGGCAGAAAACTATGTCATAAAATTAGTCAAGATGTAAGAAGTGGAAATATTACTTATAATATTAATAAACCGTATAGTTATATCGGTTATTGTTTATCTACCCATCTAGGAGATGTGTTTGTAAAAGGTTTGATTTATATATTTTTAGGTATGCTTACAGGATTATTATTTCTTGGAAGTTTTCCTAAATTGACATTAATCAATATTTTAGTAGTTTTAATCACTGCCATTTTAGCAACCACAATTAGTATATTACTGATAATAAGTATAGGATTAATTTCTTTCTTTATTGAAGATTCAGGACCATTTTACTGGATATATAGTAAAATCATATTGGTATTAGGAACCATTTTTCCAATCGAATATTTTCCTACAATAATTCAAAAAATACTTAATTTTAGTCCCGTTTATGTAGTAAGTTATGGTCCAGCAAAATTATTTGTTGATTTCTCTTGGGATAAAGCAGTAAGTATCATTTTAGCACAAATAATATATATAATAATTGCCTATGGTATTTGCTATTTAATATATAAGAAAGGGGTGAAAAAGATAAATGTTAACGGAGGTTAAAAATCAATGGAAAGTAACTCGACTTTCCATTCAATATGCTCTAGTAAGAGAACTTTTGAATAAAGCAACCTTTTTATCAAATATATTCTTTATGATATTAAACGATTCTTGTATGATTGTTCAATGGATTGTCTTATTTTCAATTAAAAATAATATGGGAGGTTATACTTTTAAACAAGTATTACTTCTTTGGGGAATGGCCGCAGGTACTTATGGGGTATCAAGATTTTTCTTCAAAAAGTCATTTAACTTATCTGAAACAATCAATAGTGGTAAATTAGATGCCTATATTGTTCAACCTAAAAACATATTATTATCTACTATCACATCAGATATTGAAATTGCCGCATTAGGTGATATATTATTTGCTCTCATTGTTTACTTTATCTACGGATTTAATATGAGAACATTCCTTCTTTACCTTTTCTTTTGTATTACTGGAGGGGTAATGATAACAGCAATCGCTATCATATTAAATAGTTTAAGTTTTTGGTTTAATAATGCAGATATGATTGCAGACGTGGGCATCAGATTAATAGAAAGCTTTGCAACTTATCCAGATGGTATATTTAAAGGAATTACGAAATGGTTATTATTTACTATCATTCCTATTGGAATTACCAATTATATACCAATTAAAGTATTGATTGAATTTAATCCCTATCTATTAATAATAAATATTTGTGTCTGTTTATTATTAATGATTTTAGCATATACAATCTTTTCTAAAGGATTAAAAAAATATTCATCAAGTAATTTGATGAGTGCAAGAATATAAATAGATAAGATATGACAGAAAAAAAGTTTCCCTTATGATATTTAGATAAAAATACATCATAAGGAAATAGCAAGAATTAGGAATTGATATATAAAATAATTTTTGCTATAATAGAGAATAGAATAGAGGTGGAGTAATGTATATCGATTTAGTCATATTAATTATCTTAGTATTAGTGGTAGTCATGTTCTTTAAGCGATTTTCTTCCTTTGTATTTTTTATGGCAATCATTGATATTTTTCTTAGAATCTTAACTTTTATAAAAGACAATATTGGACTTCCAGATGTAAAAGCATTAATTGGGAAATATTTACCAGAAAGTATCTTTGATATGATTAATAAATATTCTGATGGAACAATAAATATCATATTAAAATGGGCTTTTGTCATTATTATGATTATTTTCTTATCCTATATTATTAAAATATTTATTCACAAAAAAAAGATATGATTTTTGACTTAACATACGCAAAACGACAGATAAGTCGTTTTTTTCTTTTTATACTATATTTGGTGAGAAAAATGAAAATATATTTAGATTTTGTATTCTTACTAAATTTTATCATTGATTTTTTCCTGCTTTATGGAACAAAACGAATATTAAAAGAGAATACCTCCATGAAACGAATTTTATTAGGTAGTATAATTGCAGCTCTTTCTATTTTCTTTTTGTTCCTACCACTGAATTCCTTTCTACTATTTCTTTATAAATTTCTTTTAAGTATACTACTAATTTTGATTACTTTTGGAAAAAAAAACTTTGGTAAAAACCTATTATATTTTTATTTATTAAGTATTATTTTAGGAGGAACTCTTTATTTATTTGATCTTGGTAGTACCTATCATAATCAAGGAATTGTTCTAATTCATAATAAATTTTCATTAAACATCTTAGTTATTTTAGTGGGAAGTCCGATAATTTTATATTTATATATTAAAGAACATCTCCGGTATAAAAATATTGAGTCTAATAAATATTTAGTTGAAATATACTTTAATAAAAGAAAATATCAGTTAGAAGGGATGATAGATACAGGGAATCATTTAAAAGATCCATATAAAAAACGTCCTATTTTATTAATTGACAAAAAGTTAAGAATTGAAAAATCCAAATGTATTTATGTTCCTTATAAAGCATTAAATACAAACGGTGTTATTCCTTGCTTTGTACCAGAAAAAGTGATGATTGGAGAAAAAACATTTACAGATTGTTTAATTGGAATGAGTAAGGATAAATTTGCTTTAGAAGGAATCGAATGTATCTTACCAAACAAATGGAAGGAGGAATTATGAGAAAAATTATTGCTTGGATACGACGTATCTTTTTAAAAGCAAGAAGTATTTTTTATGTTGGGGCAACCGATATGCTTCCCGAGCCTTTAACCAAGGAAATGGAAGATTATTATGTAAATTTAAAAGATGAAGGAGATGTACAAGCAAAAGATATTTTAATTGAACATAATTTAAGATTAGTAGTATTTCTGGCAAAAAAATATGAGAATACAGGAGTAGATTTAGAAGATTTAGTAAGTATTGGAACAATTGGTCTAATTAAAGGAATTAATACATTTAGCAAAGATAAAAATATTAAACTAGCAACTTATGCTTCTCGTTGTATTGATAATGAAATTTTAATGTATCTTAGAAAAAATAAAAAGATACGAACGGAAGTAAGTATTGATGCTTCTTTATCGTTAGATGGGGAAGGGAATGAACTACATTTAGAAGATGTATTAGGAACCGATCCTGATATTGTGACACGAGGAATTGAAGAAGAAACAGAAAGAAATTTAATGATTAATGAAGTAATGCATTTAAAACCAAGAGACCGTGATATTATGATTTTACGTTATGGGTTAATGGGGCAAAAAGAAATGACCCAAAAAGAAGTTGCAGAAAAATTAGGAATATCTCAATCCTATATTTCTAGAATTGAAAAGAAGGTAATTAAACGTTTAAAAATGCTAGTCAACTATAGTTGAATTTGTTATAATAATAAAAGAGGTTAGAAGTTATGGCAAAGTTATATTTTCGTTATGGTGCAATGAACAGTGGAAAAACGGCAATCTTATTACAAGTAGCACATAACTATGAAGAACAAGGAAAAAAAGTATTGGTAATAAAACCAAAAATGGATACAAAGGGAGAAGATAAAATTGTATCTCGGATTGGCTTAAAACGGAAAGTAGATCATTTAATTGAAAAAAAGGAAAATATTTTTGATTATGCGATAGAACACACGAAAGGAATCGATTGCATTTTAGTAGATGAAGCCCAATTTCTAGAACGAAAGCAAATAGATCAATTATTAGAAATCGTAGTACAATTAGATATTCCTGTTATCTGCTACGGATTACGAGTGGATTTTCAAGGAAATGGATTTCCTGGCGCAACTAGATTATTAGAAATTGCCCAATCCATAGAAGAAATGAAAACCATCTGTAAATGTGGGAGAAAAGCATCATTCAATGCTCGAATCGTCAATCACGAATATTCTTTTTCTGGAGAACAAGTAGTAATCGATGGGGAAAATTCGGTAATCTATGAACCTCTTTGTCACTATTGTTTTTTGAAAGAAAAGAAAAAATGGGAAGAAAAACAAAAGACTCTATAAAAGGGTCTTTTTATGTAGAAATTACTTGGATTTCTTTTATAATCTGATAGGAATATTTAGAAATTTTATCGATAAAGGACTGAGGAATTTCTACTTGATAGATCACGGTTTCTTGATAATCTTTTTTGATAATAAGACAGTGTTTTAATAAATAAATTAGTTCCTTTTCTTCTTCATAAGGAATTTCGATTTGGACCAAATACCCTGAGACTAGATTAATGATTTCTGCTTTTTCTAGTGCTTTTGTAAGTGATTTGGTATAGGCACGAACCAATCCTCCTGCACCTAATTTTATTCCTCCAAAATAACGTATAGTAATAGCTAAAATAGAAGTAATGTTTTCTTTTTCTAACACATGTAACATTGGTAATCCTGCGGTTCCTCCTGGTTCTTTATCGTCACTAAACTTTTGGAAATCACCAATTCGATAACAGTAACAATAATGGGTCGCCTTAGGATAATTTTTTTTGGCTTCTTCTAAATAGAAATTTACTTCCTCACTATGATTTAGTTTCAATAATAACGTAATAAATCGAGAATTTTTAATGACTATTTCATTTTCAACTCTTTCTTTTATCGTTTTCATAAACTCACCTAAAAATATTATACTAGAAATAATAGCGTATTTCCAGTAGATGTGGTATACTTTAACTAAGGAGGATTAAAATGTTTAAAAAGAAAAAAGAAAAAGAAATTGACATTGGAAGCCTAAACGAAATTTTAAATACCGGACGAAAATTTATTAGTATTGCCTATATTATGGCTATCATTGCCTTGGTATTACTAGGAACTTATTTATTAAAAGAATGGAAAATCCTTGGAATTTTAAAAGATTTTGTGATTGTCATATCACCAATTTTTATTGGATTATTAATTGCTTGGCTTTGTGATCCCATTGTTGTTTGGCTAGAAAAAAGGAAAGTACCTCGCATCCTAGGTTGTATTATTGTCTATCTTGCTTTGATTGGTATCTTATTTTTATTACTTTATTTATTACTTCCTACGTTTTTAGATCAAATCAAAGATTTTATTGGAACGATACCAGAGATATTAAATGAATTAAAAGACTTTATGAATCGAATTTTTGATGCCTTTGATAATCATCAAGCATTAAACATCAAAGCAGTAAAAGAACAAATTTATAATAGTATTGAAGCCTTTGGTAGTGGCATCACCACAAATTTACCAAATACCGTTCTTTCTTTTGGTAAATCTATCATTAGCGGAGGAACGACATTAATTTTAGGATTTATGATTGGTTTTTACATGTTATTTGATTTTAATAAATTAAATGAAGGAATGGCAAATATACTTCCTAAAAATTGGAAAGACAATTATCACGAATTAACCGCACGAATTAATAGTTCCTTACGCAGTTATGTCCAAGGAGTATTTTCCGTAATGATACTAGTCTTTATTACACAAAGTATTGGCCTTACGTTGGCTGGTTTAAAAGCACCATTAATCTTTGCCTTATTTTGTGCAATTACAGATATCATCCCATATTTTGGACCTTATATTGGAGCAATCCCTGCAGTAATTGTTGGGTTTACGATGTCTCCACTAGTAGGAATTTGTTGTATAATTTCAATTTTAGTAGTTCAACTATTAGAAAACAACTTTTATCAACCATTAATTATGGGACACACCATGAAATTACATCCTGTCACAATTATGATTGGACTATTGATTTTCCAACATTTCTTTGGTATTATAGGAATGATTATTGCAACTCCAGTGATTGCTTCATTAAAAGTAATTATGATGTTCATTAATGAGAAAGTAGATATCCGTTATAAGGTAACTGGAGAAAAAATAGAAAGTGAATAAAACGAAGACAAAAAGAAGAGTATTAAAATCAATGTTCGAAAGAGAGTTCATGTTGCTGGGAATGAATGTTCATGATTTTAAGAAAGCTACTTTTTGAGTTTTATCGGCCAAGCCGTTATAAAAAATAAGACCAGGTAGGATGGTACCGGGCAGAGATGTCCTCCTATCGTGGTCTTTTCTTTGGTAAGGAGGGGAATGATGAAAATTTATGTCATTGGCGGTGCTGCAAAAAGCGGAAAAAATACGTTTGGGACTTATCTTCGTGAAGAAGCAAAAAAATATGGTTATAAACCATGTGTGATGCAAATCACAGAACCACTATATTGTTATGCTAGAACTTATTTTGATTGGGATTTTCAAAACGGAGAAAAACCAAGAGAATTTTTACAAAAAATGGGAATTGAAATTATTAAAAATAAATTAAAAAAAGAAACATTCTTATTAGATAGAATTGCAGAAGATATCGAAATATTAAGTAATTTTTTTGATGTATTTATTATTACCGATGCTCGATTAGCAATGGAATTTCAATACTTTAAAAGAAATTATTCAGATGTTGTAACCATTCGTTTAAGTAGAAAACAATATGATAATGGTCTATCAGAAGAAGAGAAAAACCACATTACAGAACAAGAAATACAAAATCTAAAAGACTTTGATTATGAAATAGAAAATATTAGTCTAGAAAGTCTAAAACGAGCGGCACAAGAAATAGTAGAACAGGAAGAAACGAAAGGAGATATCATATGAATCAGTTAATTGCGATTGTAGGTATGAGTGGTAGTGGGAAAAGTATCGCTACCGATTATTTAGAAAAAAAAGGATGGAACAAAATTTATTTTGGGGGCGTAATATATGATCGCATGAAAAAAGAAGGAATTGAAATTACCCCAGATAGTCAAAAAGAATACCGAGAAAAAATACGAAAAGAATATGGAATGGGTGCCGTAGCAATGCTTTTATTAGATGATATTGATCATACCTATCAAACTGGTGATACCGTATTAGATGGTCTATATTCTTGGGATGAATATTTAATTTTAAAAGAAAAATATGGTGCTGCCTTAAAAATGATATGCATTTGTGCGGATAAAGATTTACGCTATGAACGTGTAGGCAAAAGAGAAGAACGACCTTTTTCGAAAGAAGAAATTGTTAAACGAGATATTACGGAAATTGAAAATACAGCCAAAGGTGGTCCCATTGCCTTTGCCGATTATTACATTTTAAATAACGGAAGTATAGAAAACTATATTCAACGCTTAGAAGAAATTATTGCAAACATAGAAAAAAGGAGTGAAGTAAAATGAAATATATGTCTCATAATGACATTAGAAACACTTGGTTTCGCTTTTTTATAGAAAAAGGGCATAAAAGACAAGAAAGTGCTTCTCTCATTCCCATAAATGATAACAGTCTTTTATGGATTAACGCAGGAGTAGCCCCTTTAAAAAAATATTTTGATGGCAGAAAAGTACCAGAAGAAAGAAGAATTGTTAACATTCAAAAATGTATTCGTACAAATGATATAGATAATGTAGGCATAACAAAACGCCATCAAACTTTTTTCGAAATGATGGGAAATTTTTCTATTGGAGATTATTTTAAAGAAGAAGCCATTGAATATG
This sequence comes from uncultured Bacilli bacterium, assembly GCA_947600015.1. Classification (GTDB taxonomy): domain Bacteria; phylum Bacillota_I; class Bacilli_A; order RF39; family UBA660; genus CANRGD01. The sequence continues at coordinate 3,624 of CANQFX010000004.1, read as the reverse complement.
CATTTGAATTGTTAACGAGTAAGGATTATTTTGATATTGATAAAGATTTATTATATGTAACAGTTTATCCCGAAGATACCGTTGCCCAAAAGAAATGGGAAGAAGTGGGTTTAAATCCTACTCACATCATTCCACTTTCGGAAAACTTTTGGGAAATTGGGGAAGGTCCTTGTGGGCCAGATAGTGAAATTTTCTTTGATCGGGGAGAAAAATATGACAAAGATCATACAGCATTAGGCAAATTAAAAAGAGATGAAGATCAAGAACGTTATGTAGAAATTTGGAATAATGTTTTTAGTCAATATAATGCAAAAGCAGGATTAAAAAGAGAAGAGTATCAAGAACTACCAAGTAAAAATATTGATACTGGCGCAGGATTAGAACGTTGGTGTTGTATTTTCCAAGGAGTGGATAGTAATTTTGAAACAGACTTATTTCAACCAATAATCCAGCATATTGAAGAATTATCTGGAGCATTATATACGGGGCAAAAAGAATATAAAATTATTGCAGATCACATTCGAGCAATCACTTTTGCTTTAGCGGATGGTGCTTGTTTTGAAAATATTGGTCGAGGATACGTATTAAGACGCCTTCTTCGTCGAAGTGTACGCTTCGGAAAACATCTTGGATTGGAATGTCCTTTTATGTATAAAATCGTAAGTGATGTAATCGATGTCATGAAAGAAGCTTATCCTTATTTAGTAGAAAAAAGAGCAAGCATCGAAACCATTGTATTAGAAGAAGAAAAATTGTTCTTAAAAACATTAGAAGCAGGGGAAAGAAGACTAAAAGAATTAGTAAAAGCATCACCAGATGGATACATTAGTGGGGAAGAAGCATTCAAATTATATGATACCTATGGATTCCCTTTTGAACTTACAGAAGAGTATCTTGCCGAACTTGGTTATCGAGTTTCTGAAGAAGAATTTAATCAATATATGACTATGCAAAAAGAATTAGCCAAGAAGAATGCGAAAAATAAAAGTCAGATGGCAGAGCAGAAGAAAGTTCTTTTAGATTTTAAAGAAAACAGTCAATTTGTATATGGCATTTATCGTCTAAAAAGCCATATTATTGCGATCTTCTCAAAAGAAGAAATTGTTGATGAAATCGATCATGATACCTATCTTGCTTTAGATCGAACTTGTTTCTATGCAGAATCTGGAGGACAAGTTAGTGATACGGGAATGATTATTGGTAAAAACTTTAAAGCTCGTGTCCTAGATGTTTTTAAAGGACCCAATGGGCAACACATTCATAAAGTAAAATTATTGGATGGTGTAATTCGAAATCACGAAGAATGTGAATTAGTGCTAGACAAAGACCGTAGAAAAAAAATTGAATATCATCACTCTAGTGTACATATTTTACAATACTCACTACAACAAGTAATCTCTAACACAATTAAGCAAGCGGGTAGTTATGTGGATGACCGAAAATTACGTTTTGATTTTACTTACTCTGGCAAAATAAACGACGAAAAACTGATAGAAGTAGAAAAATTTGCGAATGACATGATTGCGGAAAACCTAATCGTATCAACAGAAGTAATGCCACTAGAGAAGGCCAAAGAATTAGGTGCTATGGCTTTATTTGATGAAAAATATGGAGATATGGTAAGAGTTGTAAAAATTGGTAAATCAATCGAATTATGTGGAGGAACCCATACTTCAAATACCAAAGATATTGGTCCATTTGCTATTTGTGCTTGTGAATCAAAAGGAAGTAATGTATACCGTATAGAAGCAACAACAGGAGATCGTGTAGAAGATACATTATTTGAAATGATAAAACCTTATTATGATGAAATGATCAAATTATTATTAAAAGCAAAAGAACTAGTAGAAGAGGCTAGGGGCATGGGAATAAAGCTAGATTTTGATGCTTCGATTAATAATCCAAAACCAATTTCTTACAAAGATATTATCTATAATAAAAATGAACTACAATATATTCAGCAAGAAGTAAAAAATCTAGAGAAAAAATTCTTTGAAGCAAGAGAGAAAAAAACATTAGAAAATTTAGATATTTATAAAGAGCATATCAAGGATTATCAAGGAACATTAGGAATTATTATGACACTTCAAAATAAAGATATGAATTTATTAAAATCGATTGCCGATGCACTAATTGCTAGTATGGAGAATGGATTTATTTTCTTTGCAAATATCAAAGAGGATGGTAGTGTAAACTTTTTAGCACGCAGTAATTGTCATGCAAATGCTGGGTTGATTGTGAAAGATGCTTCTATTTCTTCATTAGGTAATGGGGGAGGAAGTCCTACCTTTGCCCAAGGAGGAGGAAAAACAGTCGAAAAATTAGACGAAATATTTATTCATATTGAGAAAGTATTAAAACATGAAGCCTAATTATCTCATTGAAAGTAATGATTTTTATGCAATTCAAAAAGAAATAGAAGAAATCATAGACCACCATCAAATATCTGACATAGAAATCAATACTTATGACTTAGAAGAAACGGAATTTAATCATGCCTTAGAAGATTTAGATACATATAATTTCCTAACGCCACATAAAGTAATATTAATTAAAAATATAGAATGCTTAGATTTGGAAAAAGAAAAAGAAAATATAGCCCATTTATTTCAATATATAAAAGATCCCAATACCGATAATATATTAATTATTACAGCAAAAAAACTAGATGAACGAAAAAAAATAACAAAAGAATTGAAGTCTCATTTACAATATAAAAAATTAGCACCAAACGCAAAAGGTTTGATACAAGAAGAGTTAAAGGAATATCAATATCGTCCTGAAGTAGCACAGTTATTAGAACAATACTGTAAAGATGATATGACAAAACTACATCAAGAATGTGAAAAGTTAAAAGCCTATCGAAGCGATACCAAAGAAATTCAACTAGAAGATGTGAAAGAGTTAGTAGTAGAAAAATTAGAAGACGAAGCAAAACCACCCTATGATTTCGTTACAAATCTTTGTCAAAAAAAGAAAAAAGAAGCCCTAGAACAATACCAAGAAATACGAAAATATCATACCGAACCAATCTCACTCATTGGACTCCTTGCTAGTCAATTTCGTTTATTATATCAAGTAAAAGTGTTAGAAGAAAGAGGATATCATAAAGAAGAAATGGCACAAATATTAAAAGAAAAACCATACCGAATTATGAAAACCCAAGAATTAACTTATTATTATGAGAAAAAAGACCTACTACATATCATCATCACTCTTGCTGATATGGATTTAAAAATAAAAACAAGTGAAATAAATGCAGATCACTTACTAGAATTATTTATCTTAAATTTATAATGAAAACACCACAAACAGTGGTGTTTTTACGTATTAAAATAATTCTTTTTAATTTGTTCTAACCGTTCATAGATTTCTTTTAGCCGGCGTTCATAGCCAATTGCTTTTGGTTGGTAATATTTTTTGTTTTTAATGCGATCTGGAAGGTATTGTTGAACTACATAAGCACCAGGATAATCATGTGGATAGCGATAATCTGTTGCGTCCGTTTTGATATGTGGAGGAATGGTTCCAACATTGCCTTGTTCGATATCTAAAAGCGCTTGATCAAAAGCAACATGAGCACTATTACTTTTCGGAGAAAGAGCCATCTCAACAACAATTGTT
>CANQFX010000003.1 GCA_947600015.1 uncultured Bacilli bacterium | reverse complement strand
CGAGTTCAAAATATTGTTTTATCATAAATATTATTTCTTGTAAAATCACGTTTTGATGATATAATAATGATATAATGGTGGTGAGTAATATGAATGTAAAAGAAAAAAAGAAATTAGGACAATATTTTACGAAAAAAGATTCATGGCTTAAACCACAAATTGTAGATTTTATTAAAAACTCGAAATGTTCTATTGCCTACGACCCTTATGCAGGTGATGGGGATTTATTAAAACTAGCATTAGAATATGGAATATCAAAAACGAAAGGATTAGATATCGATGAAAATTTAAAATGGGAGATCAATGATAGTCTAAAAAAGATTCCTCATATTGATGATGCTATAATAATTACCAATCCCCCTTATTTGACTAAATATAGTGCAAGAAGAAAAAAAATAAGTATTAACTATAACTATTTTAAAGAGCATACAGATTTATATCAATTAGCAATCGATAAAATGCTAGAGGCCCAAGATTATGTTGTAGCGATTGTTCCAGAAACATATATTAATAGTCGATTTTTTGAAAAAAATTTAAGTAGAGTATATAGTGTGACGATTCTTACAGAAAATCCTTTTGATGATACAGAAAATCCAGTTTGTGTAGTGTGTTTTGATGATAAGAAAAAAATACCACCCGAGATTAAAGTTTATGCAGATGGAGAATATTTAAATGACTATTCATACTTTAAAGAATTAAAATTAACACCGAAAAATAATTATTCAATAAGATTTAATGTACAGGATGGGAAACTTGCATTGAGAGCAGTAGATTTAACGACGAATGATAAGAAAATTAAATTCTATACGAAAGAAGAATTAAACTATGATTTATCAAGAATAAAAAATAGTTCTAGACTAATAACGATTATCGATTTAGATTGCAGTGATATAGATATTAAAGAACTTGTCGTAGAATGTAATAGATTATTAGAAGATTATAGAAATAAGACAAAAGATGTAACATTATCCCCATTTAAAGGGAATACAAAAGATGGCAAGAGAAGAAGGCGCTTAGACTATAAAACAGCAAGATGCATAATAGAAATGGCCATTACGAATCTAAGGAGGGAAGAATATGCTTAAAAATATTGCATTATTTAATGAGTGTTTAGAACATCCCACAAAAAATATTGATCCGATTGCTAGAGAAACGTTAAATAAAGTGGTATTGCCAATAGATGATACAACTCCGACAGAATTGTTAAATAAAAATGCAGAATTATTAGAATTGCTTACTTCATATAACGAATATAAACAAGCAGGAGATTCTTCTCATAATACACAAATTTTAGCTGCTATCGATGCATGTCTAAGATTTGAAGGAATGAATTGTTGCGCTCTTTCACAATATTTTATGGTACATGATGTTACTTACGAGATGTATTTAAACAAATTAGAAAAGGATGAAAAAGAATATATTATAGACTGTTATTTAAAAGATAGACATCAGTTATATTTAAATAGAAATTATTCAGATATTATTTTTCAAGTATTAACGGATAATTACAGCCACAAAAGAAAAAGTGTGATGGGAGTAGAGAAATTAAAAAAAATATGTAAGGAGTTTGATATTCCCAAAATTAATGATGCAAATCAAATTGAAAATGATTTATATTATATATTACCAGATGCAGGAGATAATAAGTTATTTGATAAAATAATAGAAAAGAATCATATTAATTTTGAATTTAGAGAAACGCATCAAGGAAAAATGCCAGATGGCTTGATTAAGATAGATGATATTTTTGTCATAGTGGAACATAAAATACTAAAAGAATCTGGCGGTGGACAAGATAAACAAATGACTGAAATCATTGACTTTGTTGGTTGGGGAGAAAGAGGAGTTCATTATATTTCATTTATGGATGGGATATTTTTCAATTCCTTAATTAATCCAAGTCAAAAAAATAAATTATATCGAGATAAAGAAAATATACTTGCAAATTTAAAAAAATGTCCATTTAATTACTTTGTTAATGAATATGGATTTAATCAAATACTAGAAGATATATTAAGCAACAGAACATAAAAATACTAGATAATTCAGAATACAGAAAAGAAAAATCTTCTATGATCTAGAAAATAAAAATAATGATTAAAAAGAGTATTAGAAGAAATCAAACTCTTCTTTTTTCATTATGAAAGATGATGGAATAAATAAAATAAGTAATATTACGAATGATTTAAATTACAATAGAAAGAAATAATTACACCAAATAAAAGGTAAAGATATGAGAATAACAAATATTTCTAAGCTACTACACAAAATTTTGAAAGAAAAGAAAATGAAAGCGAAGCATTTCTATTGTCTTAAATAAATTTTAGTAATAATATATTATATAGTAGGTGAAAAAGTGGAAAAGGGTAGTAAAAAACAAAAAGTAGAAATATATCATATGTTTTGGTTATTTATATTGGGCAGTGTTTTTGGTTGGATATGTGAAGTAATATATAGTTTATTCGTCCATGGCATATTTATTAATCATTCTGCTCTTGTCATTGGTCCCTTTGATATTTGTTATGGGATTTGTGCTTGTGCCTTAACATTTCTATTATATAAATATAAGGAAAAAGGAAATCTCTCTTTAATGTTTATTAGTTTCTTTTTAGGCTCTTTATTAGAATATATTATGAGTTGGGGAATGGAGTTAGTACTCGGGTTTTCTGCTTGGGATTATAGTGATCAGTTTTTAAATATCAATGGGAGAGTATGTCTTGGTATGTCTATTCTTTGGGGGATTTTAGGAATTGTTTGGATCAAATATATCTATCCATATATTGAAAAATTTATTAATACCATTCCTAGGAATGTAGGGAAACATTTAATGATTATTTTATCCATCTTTTTAGTATTAGATGCCGCCTTAACCGTAAGTGCTGTATTAAGAGCAAGAGAGTATTCTAGAGGAATGAAACCAAGTAATTCTATAGAAAGATTTTTGGATAAGACTTTTAACAAAAACTACTTGTATAATATGTTTAATAACAGTTGGAGTGATTGAATGAAAATATTAGTACTATCTTGTAATACCGGTGGAGGACACAATTCTTGTGGTAGATATATCAAAAGTGAATTTAATTTGAATCAAATAGAGTGTGATTTTGTAGATTATTTCAGTATTTTAGGAAAGAAAATATCAAATAGAATAGAAAAATTATATTTAACATCAACAAGTGGAACAGGGAAAATATTTAAAGGAGTTTATAAATTAGGAGAAACTTATAATAAAGTAGGGCTAACAAGTCCAGTATATGAATTAAATAAATTAGGAAAAAATAAAATATTAGAGTTCATTAGAAATAATCGTTATGATTTAGTCATATGTCCTCATTTATTTCCTTCTATGGCAATTACTTCCTTAAAAAAAGAAGGGTTTGATATAAAATTAATGAATGTTGCAACAGATTATACGAATATTCCATTTTGGAATGAAACGACACCAGATTATTTTGTGATACCACATGAATCGTTGAAAAAAGAATTTATCCAAAAGGGAATTGATGAAAAAGTTTTACTTCCCATTGGTATTCCTATCTCCACAAGTTTTAGAGAACAACAAACAAATTTGTCATTAAAAAAAGATAAGCCAAACATATTAGTCACTTCGGGAAGTATGGGTTTTGGTAATATAAAAAATATTATTAAGGAAATATTAAATAAGATAGATGCCTATGTCATTGTAATTTGTGGTAGTAATAAAAAATTATTAAAAGAACTATCTAGTATAAAAGACGATCGTTTAATAGTAAATGGTTTTGTGGATAATATGAGTGATTATATTAGAGAAAGCGATGTGGTCTTAACAAAACCAGGGGGACTGACGAGTACAGAAGTAGCAGTTTTAAATAAACCAATGGTGCATATTATGCCAATTCCTGGAGTAGAAAATTATAATGCGAATTTTTTTAAAAACAATCATTTAAGTTTGGTATCAAATACAATAGATGAAGTTATAGAAAACACCAAAAAATTACTAGAAGATAAAAAACTACAACAAGAAATGATAGAAAATCAAAATAAGGTAATAAATAAAAATGCCGCCAATGATTTAGTAAACTTTGTGAAAGAAAATATTTTCTTTGACGAAAGAGATCCAAAGAAAAACAAAGAAAATAAAGACTAGAATAAAATGAAAACTCTGTCAAAAATAAGAAAACAGAGTTTTTTATGTGACCAAATAAAAATAAATTAATAAACTATGATAAGGAGTAAGAAAGATGAATTTATTTTCTTGTTGGCAATTTTATATCGCTTTATATTTGATTTTCACAGTTAGTTTTAATCATACTTATAAGATTGCAACACAAAAAATGAAAAAAGCTAGTTCCTTTGCAGCTTTGGTTCAATATATTGGTGCAATTTTTAGTTTGTGTTTTCTCATATTTTTCCCATTTTCTTTCCCCAAAAAAATTTCTGTTTTTTTCTTTTTAGGTCTAGCCTCCATTTTTTATGCCCTTCATGCAAAACTCTCTACGATTGCACGCTGTTTTTTAGATGTATCGTATTATGGAATGATAAAACAACTTTCTACGGTATTTATGATTGTAATGGGCTTTTTCTTTTTTAAAGAACCATTAATATGGACGCACTTCATTGGTATTGTTTTCATCATTTTTGGTAATTTATTTGTTTTTTATAGTAGAGGAAAGATCCAAAATCATACCTATATAAAATTGGGAGTACTTGCGAACTTATGCATGGGTATTGCTTTATTTTTAGATGTTAATTATTCAAACCAATTTAATTTAGCCTTTTATGTTGCCTTTATTTTATTTATTCCTGCTTGTATCATTTGTCTTTTTGAAAAAATAAAACGAATAGAAATCATAGAGGAATATAATCATGGGAATAAAAAAATGATTTTACTTAGTGCTTTTTCTTGGGCCATGATGATGATATTAAAATTAAAAGCATATCAATTAGGACCAGTTACTATGGTGGCACCTTTTTGTAGTTTAAGTGTTCTGTTGAATGTAATTATTGGTTATTTGTTTTTAAAGGAAAGAAATCATTTATTTCGTAAACTAGTGGCCTCTCTTTTGATTGTGATAGGAATCTTTTTCATTTACATAAATTAGTTTTGTATTTTTCTATCATCTATTTCATATTTTATATTGGTGATGATATATGAATAATGGAATTCAAATTGCTTATCCTAGAACAAATGATAAAAAATTAGGACAAGTAATATATGATGTAGTTTACAAGAAAATAACAGAATTTATGAATATGGCAAAAGAACCAGTACAAGAACAAATTACTTATACGCTAGATATGAGTCATGACGAATATGAATATTCCGATTATATTAGTATCGTTTTTTATAGTTCAATGTATACAGGAGGTGCGCATCCAAAGAATGAAATTATAACAATTTGTTATGATAAGAAAAAAGAGTCTATTATAGACATAGAAGATTTAATCAGGAAAAATTCTGCATTATTAGAAATATTATCAAAGGAAAGTAGAAGGATTCTTTCTAACAATGAGAAAATTGTAAATGCAGAAATGTTAATAAACGGGACAAAACCAAGCAAAGAAAATTTCCAAAATTTTGCTTTTACGATGACGGGCTTAATGCTATTTTTCCCTAGTTATCAGGTTGCTTCATATTCTTCTGCACAATTCAAAATTGTAATTCCATATCAGAATTTAAAAATAGGGATTTGATTTTTTAAAAACTATGATATAATCAAGAAAGCAATATTCATTATGAGAGGCGTGTTATGAAAAAGTTTGAAGCAGTAAAAAAAGCGAGTATTTTAGGAATTTTAGGAAATTCAATTTTATTTATCATGAAAGCAATAGTAGGGTTTTTAACAAATAGTCAAGCAATGATTGCAGATGCAATGAATAGTGCCTCTGATATCTTTTCTTCTATTATGACCTTTATTGGCAATAAGATTTCTTCAAAACCAAGTGATGATGATCATAATCTAGGACATGGTAAAGCGGAATACATTTATTCTTTGTTAATTAGTATCGCAATGATTCTTTTGGCCTATCAAGTATTTAAAAATTCTTTTTTTTCTTTGTTAAGTCAAAAACATTATCTTTTTTCCATTTGGTTAGTAATCGTCTGTATTGTGACTTTAATCATTAAATTTAGTTTATTTCTTTATACAAATAAAATTTCTAAGAAATATCATAATTTGTTAATTCTTGCGAATTCAAAAGATCATCGAAATGATTGTTTCTTAACACTGTTAAACTTAGTCTCTTGTCTAATGAGTCTTTTTAAAATTTATTTTATCGATGGAATCGTAGGAATTATCATTGCTCTTTGGATTTTTACAACAGCAGTTAAGATTTTTTTAGAAAGTTATGATGTTTTGATGGATAAATCCATTTCTACAGAAACAAAAAATCAAGTATTAGAAATTATTAAAAAACACCCAGAAGTAAAAAAAGTAATTCATTTTAACTCTACACCGGTAGGATATCAATATCAAATTTCTTTTACTATTTATGTAGATGGAAATTTAACTACTTTTGAAAGTCATGAAATTGCTAATCATTTAGAAAAAGAAATTGATAAAAAAATACCGGAAATTTATTTAACGGTCATTCATGTAAATCCAATTGAAGTAAAAGAGTAATGCCTACATCCATTGTTGTAAATTTTAGTTTGTGTTATAATGATGCTAGAAGAAAATGGCAACACATGATAAAAAGAGATGATTGTGGTATAATAATACAAGGAGTGATTCTAGTGGAAGAAAAGTTTGATTTGCGAAAAAAAAGAATTAGTATGTTAGAAAACTATGGGGAAAATTTTCAAAAAAATGATTATATTACAAATCCTGCCATTGGACGAGATGAACAAATCAAGCAATTAATTTTAATATTACTTACTCCAGATAAATCTGCAGTTTTAATTGGAAAACCTGGAGTTGGAAAAACAGCAATTGTAGAGGGGCTTGCCTATCGAATTCAAATTGGTGATGTACCAGAAATTTTAAAAGATTATCAAGTCATAAAAATGAATACTTCTGCTTTACTTGGGTCAGACCCTGTGACAGGAGAAGCAAAAATTCAAACTTTGATTGATGAATTGAAGTCAAAAACAAAACTGATTTTATTTATTGATGAAATTCATACCTTAATGGGGACAAAAGGAGAGGCACTTGACTTTGCAAATATGTTTAAGCCAGCGTTAGATCGAGGAGATATTAAAGTAATTGGGGCTACGACAACAGAAGAATATGAACGCTATATTTTACGCGATAAAGCCTTTGTTCGTCGTTTTCAAAAAGTAGAAGTATCAGAACCAACCCGAGAAGAAAATATTCAAATTTTACTAGGAACATTACCTAAAATTGAAAAAAGAACGGGGGCAAAGATGAAATATAGTCCGTTCATTCAAAGAAAAATTATGGAATTTATTACCGATGTTACAAGTGAGTATAAAAGAATTTACGAGATTGGTTCTCGTTATCCAGATGTTTCTTTAACATTAGTTCAACAAGCGTTTTCTAATGCCTTATTTGATAACCGAACAGAAGTAGATATTATGGATTTTAAGATGGCAATTATGACAAGTAAAAATATCTATCCTGATGTGATTAAAAAAGCAATGGTTGATTTTTCTAAAATTTTTGCTGATCAAATTTCAGAATATAACGCAACACACCATCTATATCAAAAATTAGGCGATTCTATTGAATAAAGAAATTGGCAAATTTCTTTTTTTTGTATATACTAATAGTAGAATGAATGATAGAAAGGTTGGAAATTTCATTTTAGCGCCAGGACTTTTTAAGTTGACGAGGTTAGTAGTAATCGAAAGATTCGGCGGATGCTACTACGGATTTGGTGGTTCGAAAGATATATCTAAAAAAATAAAATCAAAATTATAACAAAGGATATATTGACACTAAGTTTTTATATGGAGGTTATTTATGTGTGGAATTGTGGGATATATTGGATCAAGAAATCCCAAATCCGTTTTAATAGAGGGGTTAAAAAAATTAGAATATCGAGGATATGACTCTGCTGGGATGGCACTAGCAAATCAAGAAGAAATACAAGTGATAAAAAGTGTAGGCCCAGTATTAAATCTAGAGAAAAAAATAGAAACTATACCATTATTAAATAGTCATTTAGGAATTGCTCATACAAGATGGGCAACGCACGGAGAAGTAAGTGAAAAAAATGCCCATCCTCATAAAGTGGAGAAAATTTGTTTAGTTCATAATGGAATTATTGAAAATGCAGAGGAACTGAGAGAACAGTTGAAAAAAGAGGGGATTTCTTTTCAAAGTACAACAGATACAGAAGTGATTGCAGCTTTAATTCATTATTATAATGAAGGGAATGTGGAAGAAGCAATAGAAAAGGCCATTTCAAGGTTAAAGGGTTCTTATGCTTTGGCAATTATGATAGAAGGAATGGAAAATTTGTATGCAGTGAGAAAGGATTCTCCTTTAATCCTAGGAATTGGAGAAAAAGAATATTTTGTAGCTAGTGATATTGTGGCAATCATTCAGTATACAAATCAGTATATTTTATTAGAAGATGATGAGATTGCCAAAGTGACTTTACATTCTATGGAAGTTAAAAAAGATGGAATAATAGTAGAGAAAAAAATACTAACTACGGATTTATTAAAGGAAGAAAATAATAAAAATGGCTATGAACACTTTATGTTAAAAGAAATGATGGAAGAACCGATTGTTCTAGAGAGAACATTAAAACCATTTCTTGAAGATATCTCTATTCTTCCCAATTTAAAAAAATATGAGGAAATTCACATTGTCGCATGCGGTTCTGCTATGTATGCAGGCATGATAGGGAAATCATTGTTAGAAGAAAAAGCACACATTCGGGTAGTATGTGAATATGCAAGTGAATATCGGTATAAAACAATACAATATGATAGAAAAACTTTAGTAATTTTGATTTCACAATCAGGAGAGACAGCAGATACGATAGCCGCAATGCGAAAAGCAAAAGAAAATCAAATTGATACTCTAGCAATTGTAAATGTAAAAACTTCTACCATTGCCAGAGAAGCAGATCAAAGTCTATTTATAGAAGCTGGTTCAGAAGTTGCAGTGGCTACTACAAAAGCATATATTTTACAAGTAGCAATTCTTGCGCTACTTGCCTATGATAGTGCCCCTTGCAACGAAAAAGAAAAAGCCGAGATATTATCAGAAATAAAAACACTTCCTACTTTATTAAAAGAAGTATTAGCAAGGAGAGAAGAATATCATCGTATTGCCAAAGAGATTTATAAAAAAGAACATTTATTCTTTATCGGAAGAAAGATAGATTATGCCATTTCTCTAGAAGGAAGTTTAAAATTAAAAGAAATTTCCTATATGCATAGTGAAGCATATCCAGCAGGTGAGTTAAAGCATGGAACGATTTCTTTGATTGAAAAAGATACTCCAGTAATTGCGATTGTAACGGAAGAAGATATTTTGGAAAAAACAATTTCTAATATAGAAGAAGTAAAATCTCGAGGAGCAAAAGTGATTGTGGTAGGAACCCAAAAACAGTGCAATTATGATTATTCAATTACTGTTCCTAAAATAAATTTCTTTTTTCAACCAATTTTAGTGGTACCTGTATTACAACTCCTTGCCTATGAAGTGGCAAAGATGCGAGGATGTGATATTGATAAACCAAAAAATCTAGCAAAAAGTGTTACGGTAGAATAGAATAAAGATAGAAACAAAGTGTTTCTATTTTTTTGACTCTTTATGTTATACTATCAATAGAAAAGGATGTGAAAAAATGAAAAGCGTTGTAATTACAGGTAGTGCAAGAGGATTTGGCTATGAGATGAGTAAGTGTTTTCGTGAAGAAGGATTTCATGTAGTTTTGTGTGACGTATCAAAAGAAAACTTAGAACAAGCAAAAAAAGAATTAGAGCAGCTTTCTTCTCCCGGAGAAGTATTAAGTTATGTTGTAGACGTTACAAAAGAAGAACAAATCCAAAAAATGGTATCTTCTGTGATAGAAAGATTAGGTTCCATTGATATTTGGATTAACAATGCCGGCGTAAATCAACCAAATCAGAAATTATGGGAACTAGATGAAAAAACAATTGATCGATTATTAGATATTGATTTGAAAGGAGCAATTTTAGGGGTAAAGACGATTATGCCTATTATGATAAAACAAAAGAAAGGACAAATCTATAATGTAGAAGGACATGGAAGTAATAATGCAGTAATTACTGGTTTATCCTTATATGGAACAGCGAAACGTGCAATTACTTATTTTACAGATGCCCTTGCTCATGAGGTGGAAGAAAACAATCTTCCCATTTGTATTGGAAAAATCACTCCAGGAATTATGATTACAAATTTTATTGCGACATCTTTAGGGGATGGTGAGAAAATTGAATTAGACGAGAAGACAAAGAATGTATATAATATTTTAGGAGACTATCCAGATGTCATTGCAAAATTTATGGTCAAAAAAATAATTCACAATCAAAAAAATCATGTAAAATTTACCTGGCTAACAAATCGAAAAGCTGCTTGGCGCTTTATGACATCAGGTTTTCATAAAAGAGATTTCTTTTCTAAGTAAAGGAGGAATCCATGATGAAAGTACTTAGTTTAAAAGAACCATATGCAACGTTAGTTAAAGAAAAAAAGAAACAAATAGAAACTAGAAGTTATGCGACCCATTACCGAGGAGAGTTATATATTCATGCAAGTTGTAGTAAAATTTCACAGAACGATAGTAAAAATAAAGAATTAATGACATTAGTAGAATCAGATTCTCTTTCCTATGGATTCATTATTTGTAAATGCAAACTAGTAGATTGCATTTATATGACAAAAGAGTATGTAGAAAACATGGAAAAGAATGATCCAGAATATCTTTGTGGCGAGTACAAAGAGGGAAGATATGCTTGGATATTAGAAGAGATTAGCCCTTTATCTATTCCTATTCCTGCAAAAGGACAACTTGGCATTTGGAATTATTATGATGAAAAAGAATGCATGAAAATAATGGAAGAAATTGAGTATGGGTGGATAGATAAGAATCATCATAAATATGATAAAGTAGAGGAGAACTTCGCCCAAGATTATTACTTACAAACACCAGCAGAAATAAGAAAAAATAAAGTAGGAGTTTGTTGGGATCAAGTAGAATTAGAACGAAGTCTTTTACAAGCAAATCCTTGGAATATAAAAACTTATTTTATCGTTTATTATGATGGGAAAAGTTGTCCAACGCATACTTTTTTGACCTTGGAAAAAGAAGGTAAAATCTATTGGTTTGAGCACGCTTGGGAAAAGTTTCGAGGAATTCATCATTATCCCTCAAAAGAAGAATTACTTGCTGATGTAAAAAGAAAGTTTATTCAAACAGAATTAAAGAATTCTTATCAAAAAGAAAACCTATTTTTATATGAATATAAAAAACCAAAGTTCCATATTTCAACCGAAGAGTTTTATCATCATTGTGAAAGTGGGAATGAAATTAATCTTTTTCCATAAAAAAATTCACATAACGTGAATCTTTTTATCACTTTTTACATAAATTTATCATTGTTATTTGGTTGGAATTGATTTAATAACATATTATTATACATAGTATTATTATCGGTATCTACTGGTTGACTAGTAAACTGATTATTTCCCTTTTTTAAATTCTTTTGATAATATTTAAATAATTCTTTGAAACGATTATAATGAACGATTTCTCTTTGTCTTAACCATAAAAGTGGTCCAAGTACATCTGGATCTGTAGTCAAATCAATTAAATTTTCATAAACTGCGCGTGCTTTTTGTTCTGCAGCCATATCTTCTGAAATATCAGCAAGAGGATCTCCTGTTGTGGCAAAATAAGTAACAGTAAATGGAACCCCATTCGCATCCGTTGGATAAAGTGCTTTTCCATGTTCTGCATAATGACTATCAAGGCCAGCAGCTCTAATTTCATCTGGTGTAGCATCTTTCATTAATTGATACACCATAGTGGAAATCATTTCTACATGGGCCAATTCTTCTGTTCCAATATCACTTAACAATGCACGTCCACGATTATCTGGCATTGTATAACGTTGATTTAAATAACGCAATGCAGCAGCTAGTTCTCCATTCGAACCCCCATATTGTGTAATTAAATATTTTGCCATACGTAAATCTTTTTTCTTAATATTAATTGGATATTGAAGTCTTTTTTGATAACTAAACATTTACATTCCTCCTTCCCATGGCCAAGTTTCTTGTTCCCATACGAATGGGGTTTGATTTAGACTATTACTACTAATATTTAGTGGTCCATATTTTGATTCATATTCTTTCATTAATTGATCTGCTTTTTCTCTATAATCATTGAATAAAGTAATCATACTAGTATCATTTGGATGAAGATCTAAATAAAGATTTAATTCGTGAGCAGCAAAGGCATTTTGGGCATAATTTAAAAATAAGCGATCTTTTTCATTAGAAGCAGTTAGAACTGCTGGTTTATAGTTTTTATATTGACTATATAAGTTTGCAAATAGATTTCCTTTATTATAGCCTTCTTCTGGCGTAAAAAGTGATGGCATCATATTCGTTTGATTGGTATTTCTACTTATATTTTTATACCAATCGTTTTCTGAAAAATTGTAATTATACATAATATCTCCCTTCTCTTTAATGTATTCTGTTTAGGTATTTGTGTATAGATAAATACCTAAAAATGAAAAAAGACTTGATTTTTTTCATTCCTTATAATAAAATAAAGTAGTCAATACGACATGGCGCCATTGGTGAAGTGGTTAACACGCTGGTTTGTGGCACCAGTATGCAAGGGTTCGATCCCCTTATGACGCCCCATATTTGGGAAATCAAACCTTTAAGGTTTTTGATTATAGCAAAGGCTAGGAATTTCAATAGGAAATCCTAGTTTTTTGTTATTAAAAACTCTCCTAACTTAAGAAGATAAATATTATTAAAGAAGAACTTTCATTAGAAGAATCATTAAAAAAGAAAATTGAGTTCATATGCGATTTTACTAATACTAAAACAACTATTATTAATGGTAGTATTAGAGAAGTTGATAGAACTAACTTAATTTATATTGAGCCACATAGAATAATAATTAATAATATAACATTTCTTGCTTTTAATTATTCTAATGAAATATTTATTGAAAACTTATCTAATAAGATTAAATTGTCAGAATTAGAAGATTATTTAAAAACAATCTAAATACTACTTATTCCCTAAAGTATTGACTTAAATATTTGAAATGGTATAATCAAAGTACTTTAGATTGTTGCAGGTGTATTTATACACTTGGTAGAAGTTTTTTAAAAGGAAGAGTTTAGCTCTTCCTTTTGCTTTATATAAAGATATTAAAAAGCCTGGCTATTTATTTAGCCAGGTTTAATTGATTATCTCATTGCTTCTGCCATTTTTCTTGCTTGTTTTTCTATTCTATCATCATCATATTTTTCAATTTGATTATTTAAAATAGTTTTAAAATCGTTTGGTTTATCAATATAGTCGAAATTAAACACTGTTGAAGCTGTTGTTATTGAAACAGTACCATAATTAAATATTTTTCCAAGTAAACCTTGTCTTACTTGAACACCATTTATTTTATTTAGTGGACTATCTAATTCATTAGTATTGATAAGGCCTGTTTTACCATTTACTCTTTTATTAGTAATAATTAATTTTGTTGTGAAGAATTTTATTAAATCTTTTATAATCCAAATAAATCCTATTAAAATAAACATTGCAAAAAAATCAATTATTAATCTAATTATTAAAGTAGCAATAGAGATTTTCCCTTCTTTTATAGTTTCTTCCATTTTAGCAGCAACTCCTTTCGATAGTATTATATCATATAATTTCAAACAGTCGACATGTTTTTTAAACTTTTTATGAAATAATTTTACTAGAAAGGAAGTGATGTACTTTGATCAGTAGATATTCTAAAGAGCAATTATCATTAATTGTTAGAAAAAATATAAAGAAATATCGCTTAATGAGAAAGTACACACTTCAAGAACTTGCAGATTTAACTGGTAATAGATAAAACACCATTAAAAATAAGTATATCAACTCATAAAAGTATGTTATAATGTTTACAGGAATTAGTTGTTTATCAACTTTTACTTTAGGGTTTTAGATAACCTTTGTTGTCGCCCCATATTAATATGTAAAAAAGGACACCTTAAAAGTGTTCTTTTTAATATTATTTAAAAATTTTGTATCATGTGCAAAAAAAAGTCCAATATTTGAAAATCAGGTGTTATGATTAAAGAGAAAGAGAGGGATGAATATGTTAGAAATACAAAAGAAAGTTAAGATGATTAACATTTATAAAAATGCGTTAATAACAAACAAGCACCATAATAGGACTTATCTTGTTAACAAGTATATGGAAATAGAATTTTTTAATGGGAATATAATAAGAATTAATATGGTGGCAAAAGCAGATATTACAAACTGTGATTATTTAGTCATTGAAGATAAAGGAAAATTAGTAAAAACACTTTTTAAAAATGCATTAGCATAGAATAAATCAGTAGATAAGGAAATGAGAGATATAATGAAGAATGATGAATTGTTTAATTTTTTGGTAGGAACAAACAAGTTAGATGAATTTTTGGGTAATGATAATATAAATGATATAATGAATATTGTGACAGATATAATGAATAATAAAATAGATAATATGAAAAAAATAGTATATGATTATGAAACGATTCATATAGGAGTGAAGCAAACAAATAAGTATCATATAACTGGTAATGCAAAAATTAAATTATACAATAATAGCAAATTAAAAATAAGATTTCAGATCACCTTTACATTGTTCAACAATAACCAATATGAAGTAAATGATAAATGATATAAATATAATTTAATAAAAATCATATGCTATATTTATTGTGGTAATTCATTTCGTATTTATTAATAAAACTAAAAATATACGCGAGATACTAGTGATTTTTATAAGCAAATAAAAACTGAATGAAAATGGATTTTATTTCATTACAGTTTTTGTCCTATAGTTTAAAATTTAATCTGATAAAAGTGTTAGAATTTTTTTCATAACTTTACCTTGATCTTCTTTTAATGCCTGTTGTTGTCGTTCAGACAATTTAACATTTCCTGGCATATCGTCACAATATAAATCTTTTATTTGTATTGCTTGACTAGGATATATTTCTTTTTCAGAAAAACCATCTTTATATAATGAAGATTTTGATATTTTAAAAGTTAAGTAAGTAGATAAATCATTCGCTTTTGAAAGTTGTGCATTTAAATCATTAATATTATCAACCGTTGGTGTAATTAAACGAATGATATCACTTTTTAAAATATTTCCATTTTCGTCTAATACAATATCTAAATCAGCAAGAACATCTTGAATCGTTTGACTATCTTTATGTCCAATTTTTTCAATCAAATTTAATAATAAATGAATTTTATTTCTTACAATCGTTGTATATTTTTTAAAATATTCTAAAGTATATGGCTCAAAACAGTATCTGGATGCCCTGATACCATCCACAAATTCTTGAGAAAAATCTTTTATATCTTGTTTTGTCCATTGTGCAGCATTACTACTTCTTTTAGTTTTGGGACTTTCAATTCTCTTTTTTAATTCAAGGTTTTCTTCTATCAATTTTTGTTCAAGATAGTTTTCTATTTGTTCTTTTGTAACAACAATTTGACAATCCATAGCCATTTTTCTAATTTCATCGATGGACATACCTAGTATATCTTCTAAAATGTTAATTATAATTTTTGAGTCATAATAATTTTTACTTTCATTAAAATAAGCTTCAAAGTTTATATTTTTCATAGTAAAACCTCCAATTTTTAATAACAATGCTATTATAACATAATTATTGTAAATAGTTGTAAAAAATCATATTACCGATATATTGGTTTCAAAGTATATAGAGATGGATTATATATGAAAATTATGATATTCGCAAAAATCAATGGAAGAGGAGTAGTTAAAAAATAAAATGTATGATAAAATATTGATAGTATTTCCTATTTAATTAGGCAGATTACAATGAAAATAACTGAAAAGAAAGAATAAGAGAAGAGGTAATTTATGCTTAAAAACGTAATAAATAATTTTGTCAATCGTGTTCAAACAAAATATAAAACAGTGATAGAAGAAAATAATCATTTAAATGAATTATTGCAAACATCGGAAACATTTCATAATTTATTGGCGATTCCTGAGAATTTAAAAGAAAGATCAGAATATAATATTGCTTATATTATGAATAATAGTCCAGATATTAATATGGAAAAAGCAACCATCATCTCACAACTGATTCCAATCGATGAGACATATCTAATAACGATTTTTACAAAAGAATTGAAAACAGGCAAAGAATATTATTTGATTCCTACAACAAAACAACTTTGGTTGATTAGTCAAGAAGGATATTTAGTTTTTCCTTATGGAAGTTTAAACTGTCAAGTAATTAAAGATAATTTGATGGGGAAAACGCTTTTGTTGCAAAATGTACTTTTAGAAGCAAATGGAAATAATGAAAAAATCACTTCTTTTCTTTCTATTTTACTGAATGCAAATGAAAGAGAAAAAATAATTCAAGAGAAAATTTCTTATTTATGTGGCATTGTTCCTATTTCCCAAGAGAGGAATAAATATGGATTTGGAATTTCTATTGATCAAGATTCTAATATTGTCTTCCATACCAAAGAAGAAAATTATAAATATTCTTATAGTGAAATTAAAGAGTGTGAGATTTTATTAGACAATCAAGTTTATTTTTCTACCAAAAATATGAGTGGAGTCATGATTGCCTTTCAAGGAAGTTGTTATCAAATTTCGATTCGAGTAAAAACAGAGGGAGAACATACTTTTATTCTTCCGATACTAGAACCAAGTGCTTTTGGAACAAAATATCAAAGACAAGATAAAACGTTCCAAGAAAATATTGCATTTGCCAGAAAAATTATTGATAAAATTATTAGTTTGAATCCTCGTCCTTATTAGTAAGAAAATTAAAAAAGTTCTTGCTAAAAGATGTAGTTTGTGATATTATAAGACCACTAAGGGGATCGGTTCAGGCAAATATAAATGCAAGAATCATAAATGAAATATGGAGAAATATTTGATTTGAAGCGGGACTTTTATATAAAAAAAGAATAAAAGTCTTTTTTTGACCCTAGAATTATGGAGGATAAAAATGGAAAAAGAAAATGAAGTCGTAGTATACGAACAAAATGGAGAAATTGCAGAGTATAATTTTGAAAGAGTAGATTTTTCAAAACCTGCATCATTATTAAGTTATGGAGGAGATGTACAAGAAGATATTTCTGCAATTTTACATGATACTTCTAAAATGGTAGTGGACAATAGAGAAATTTATGTAGATGATAAATTACTAGAATCCATTTCTTCTTTTGATGAAAGTTTAGATGAAACGGATATACAAAGAGAGAAGAAAGACCTTCCTATTGTTGCAGGAGTAAAAAACTTTCTAACAAATTTAGGAGTAAAAAAATTTAAAGAAGAGGAAGAACGAAATAGTTATCAAGGTCAATTTGAAGAATATTGCAGAAGAATTAATATGATTCGTGAAGCGATGGAAACACAAAAACAAGGTGCCTTAAATGATATTGAATTAAGAGAATGTATTAGTGCAGAATTAACACCAAAAATTGCTGAACTAGAAGAGAGAATTAGAATTGGTAAAATGGATTTAGATGCATTTAATGCAGAAATTGAAGCCTTAAAAACACAACCACAATCACTAGATTTAGATTATGAAATTGAAAGAAAAAAACAATTATCTGAATTCTTTAATGGTAGATTAAATGAATTAGAGAAAATAGTAGTTGCTTATAAAGCGCAAAATCAACAATATAAATTACAACAAGGAACTAGTATGCAAACAGTAAAAAGTTGTGATTCTTATATTAGAGATACTGCTCCAATTTTAGAAGCACAAGGAAGTGTTATGGTGTTTAATCGTCAAGAGGCAAGAAGACAAGAACAATTACAAAAAATCAATGATATGGCTAATTTAGCGGTACGCAAGAATGCACAAGAAGTAGAACAAAATGCTGCAACAGCAGTAGCATTAAGTTTAAACAATGGACTTTCTGTGGATACTTTGACTGAAGTAGCAAATGCCTATAATCGAGGTCTTCAAACTTTTAAAGAAGGACGCATTGCTAGACAAAAGCAAGTAGATACAGAACGTCAAGCCTTACAAACATTAGATCATACATTAAGTGATTATCATAACGAAGTATTACAATTAATTGATGATAATAGCATCATGACTGAAGTACTAGGAAAGAGTTCCACAAAACCAAGTATTACTAAAAAACCATATTCAAAAAAGATAGGTAAATAAAAATGGATTTACAAGATGCACAAATTGCAGAAATTAAAAATTTAAATTTAATCTATATATTCGCAACGGATAGTATTTTTCACGAAGATGAAAATAAATATATTGGGGCAAAAATTGTATTTGATCAAGATAAAATACTTGCCTTTGATTACAAAGATGCTCATTTTCAAGCATTTATTCAAAAAATATTAGACCGTTATCAGAAAGAAAAAGAAAAAAGAAAAATCATTTTATTAGGAGAACTGACAAAAAAACTAATGAATGATTCTTCTTTTGCTATCTTAGAAGAACAATCATTAGAAGGAGTTCAAGAGTATGGTATTCCTGCCTTAAATACAGCAAATCGTAAAATAAAAGAAATGGAACCTTATATCGCAGAAGTTATAAAAATGATTTTATTGTTCTATAAAAAGTATGAAGTATTACAAATAGAAAAGATTGATGGTTATCATCATAAATATATGATTTATTATAAAATTGGTAGTATTAAAAAACAAATGCCCATACTACTTTCTAAACGTGATGAAAATATTCTAGATTTTAAAATCAAGGCAGTAGATGATTTAGTAATTCCTATCAAAGGAGAGATCGTCGATGAAGGTGGATTGGCAACGATTACTTGGGAACAAGAAAATGAAAATATCAAAGGTCAATTAATCTATAATACATTAGATGATAGTATAGAAAGAAAAGTTGTACACAATGGAATTTCTGTTGTGTATGATGAGACAAAAGATACAATATTAGAAGAAGATATGGAATTTCTAAATTTTTATTTTGGTTTATGTAATTTAGATTTATTAAATCATAAGTTGAAAATAAACAATCATAGTTTTTTACTAGCAGAGGAAAAAATACAAGACCAGACGGAAGAAGAAATATTATATACCACAATTGGTGCAAAAATTTCTGCTAGTAAAGATGCAACAAGAATTCAATATTATAATATACAAGGATTTAGTAAATATCATAATAAAATTAATGTTTCGCTAGATCAAGAAATAGAAAATATTACTTTTTCTAAATTAATAATAGAAGATAAAAACTATGTTTTAATGGAATGTATGAAACAAAGAAAGAATCAACAGGCTTATTCTTATCAAATCTTTGAAGTAGAAAAAAACTTAGATTTTAGAAAACCATTTTCATGGAATCAATGTTTCTTTGTCGATGAGAGATTAGAAACATTAGAGCATGCAAAACAATATATAATAAAACAGAAAGGAAGAACGGAATAATGAGTTTTTTTGATAATAAAATTACAGTAGAAAAAACAGTACGCGATATTATGCGTATGAATTATAATTATAAAAATGAATTAAGTAATTATGACTTTTCTGCTGATATGGAGAAAATAAAAGATGAAGAAATATTATCTGAGATTATTTTAAAAATAGTACGAGCAAATCAAGATGTTTCTACACATATGAAACAAATAAGAGATATGTATTCAGCGATTTGTATCGATCAAAATAAAGCATCAGAAAAAAATATTTTGTTCCAATTGATTGATTTATATTTAAAAAGAGAAGAATTATTTGAAAATGATAATTTTAACAAAATTATTCATGCTTTTGATGATAAAAAAATTAGCTTAGAATATTTTAGAAATCTTTCTTATATCGAAAATGGTGATGCAAATAGTATTGCAATACTTGTGAATTATGTTTCTTCAGCAAGACAGTATTATGTAGATGATCGTGCTCTTTTGGCCTCATCTTTAGAGTTGATTAAAACAGCAGATCCTTTATTGATACGTTATGGTGATACAGAAGAATTAGAAAAGATTGTAGAACAAAAACAAACAGAAGATAAAAAAGCAAATGGTATTTATAACTTAGATCAAGCAGCATTAGCGGAACTAGATTATAAATTAAATGAATTGTCTCAAGCAAGAGAAAATTTAGTTGTATTGTTACAATCGGCAGATTCCCAGATTGCAATATTACGTTCGGAAATAGAAAAAAATAAAGCAGAACTTACACAAGCCAAAATTAAAGAATTATCCGATTTATCTGAAAAGGCAAATCAAATTATAAAAAATTTTAATGCAAGTTATCTAGAATTATTAAATCAACAACGAGAGTCATTAATTAATGAAAAGGATTTATTAATGGCAGACGTGAATAGCGAATTAGAAAAGAAAAAGACAGAACTTCTTAATATGGCTGATGGAATAGAAAAGAGAATCTCTTTAGAATTAAATAGAATTACTAATGCTGGAAATACCTCTATGCAAAATTTACGAGATTTTGTTCAAAATAGTCAAGAAATTAAAAAAATGATTAAAAATTCTAAAGCCGATGATGAACTAATGAAACGATTGATAGAATTTGAAGAAATTGCTAGTAAATTAAGTCCTGCAGCTCCTGAATTTCCTAAAACAGCAGCAAAAAAGAAGGAAACTTCTGCTTCACAGGTTGTTGTGACCCCAACAATCATCGTTCCAAATGATATCAATCGAGAAGTAAACCCTACGGTAAATTATTACTTCGATACGAACATTCCATTTCAAGATCGTTTTTCTAGATTAATGGAGTTAAAACAAAAGGATATAGAAGAAAATGATGCAATTTATCATGAAAAATTTGATGATGTTTTAAAATTCGTAATGCAAGGGAAAACTCCTTATATGTGGGGACCAAGTGGATGCGGAAAAACGTATATGATAGAAGTGCAATTGTCAAATTTATTAGGAATCCCTGTTCTTACCAATGGTTATGTATTATATGAACAAGATGTAATTGGTTATACCAATAGTGCAACAGGAGATTATGTTCCAAATAATTTTTATCGTTGCTTTAAATTTGGGGATATTATTTTCTTTGATGAATTAGATGCAGGAATTGCTAATGCAACCGTGGTATTAAATCGTTTTATTGGAAATCATGGAATGTATTATTCTTTCCCTGATGGTATTTCTTTACAAAGACATCCTAACTTTAGGATTATTGCAGCAGGAAATACGACAGGAAACGGAAAGACAGTGGCACATAATACTCGTCAAAAGATGGATGAATCTGTATTACAAAGATTAATTCCAATTGAAGTTTCTTATGATAATCGAATTGAAATGAGAATTTTGAAAGATTATCCTGCTTGGTATAATTTCGCTGTTAACTTTAGAAAAGCAGTAGAAAAAAGTCCTAGCGAAATTGGAGAAGTGACTAATACAATCGGTACTTTTACAACAAGAGATGCAGATTCTATTAAGTTATACTTAGATAATCAAAGTTTTAATGACAAAGAAATTATGGAATATGAAATCTTACAAACAAAAGATCTTGACTATTTAAGTCAAATTGAAAGCGAATTACAAAGGCTAGATGAACAAGGACAATTTACAAGTGCTGGTAAAAAGTTATTAAAACTTTTTAGTAAAGGTGTAAATGATAGAAGGGAAAGATAAGAATGAAACCAGAGATAAAACAGGTAGATGACAAAACTGTTTATTATATGGGGTTTCCTAATTTAACTTCTTTTCATGATTATTTAAAAAGCAATCTACCAGTAAATGATGAAATCTTTCCATTTCAATCTAGTTTAAGCGAAGATGAATATTTCTATGGAGAGCCATTGGAAAAAGCAATTGAGTATTGTATTTCTGGCTATAATAAAGGATTTGATAATTTTTTAAAAACAAGCCAACAATTATCACAAGCGATTGTGAAGGAATCCGATAATCGAAAACTAGTAAGATCATTATATGGAGGAATCCCTCTTGCTCCTTTGGTTGCGGCTGGCGTTCCCGATTGCATGCTTAAATATGAACGAGATAGGCAAACCATTGTGAGAAATATTTATTTTAATTTAACCTATCCTGCAAGTACCACATCTAGTCAAATTATAAATCGTGGATTAGCGACCCTATATATGATTCAAGCACTAGAAGAAAAAGGAGAAATGATTAATTTCTATGCATTTGAAATGTCTTGTTGTTATGATGAATATTTTCATGTTGATATTAACTTAAAAAAACCTGGTGATTTATTTTTAAATATTGAAAAATGTTATTTCCCTATGGTAGGAAAAGAGTTTTTACGAAGAAATATGTTTCGTCTATTAGAAAGCATGCCCGTAAAAAATTGGGAGTGGGGCAGAGGATATGGGAGTCCTCTTAATGAACAATGTGTAAGAGATTTCTTACACTTATCTCCACTAGACTGTGTAATTTCTTATCCTAGAGAAATGGGAATTGAGGGAATTGATATCTATGATGATACGATTGCTTTGATTGATAAATTAGGATTTACAGATGAGTTTGATATTAATAAAATCAAACAACTACAAAAAACAAAGTAAAACACCAAAAGGTGTTTTTAAATAATATCATTTAAATAGAAAGGAAGATAATTATGAAATCATATATTATGATTAGTACTACATTTCAAGACAAAAAAGAGGCTGAAGAAATAGGAAATTTATTATTAAGTCAAAGATTAATTAGTTGTTATCAATTGAGTGAGATTGCTAGTTCTTATCATTGGAAAGGAAAAATAGAAAGAGAAAAAGAGTTTTTAATGCAAATGAAAACGAGAAAAAAATTATATTCAAAAGTAGAGCAATTAATTTTAAAGCACCATTCTTATGAAATACCACAAATTATTGCTTATGATATTACGAATGGTTATCAAAAATATTTGGATTGGATAGAAGAAGAAACCACAGATAGTTTGATGCAAATCTAGTTCCTTCTTTTCTTTTATGTATTTTTCTATTGCTTTTACTAATACTATAAATGGTGATAAAAATGCATAAAAATAGTTTGTGGGAAATAAAAAGTAAGGAGAATTCTTCCCTAGAAAAAGAAACAGAAGTAGATGTTTTAATTATTGGGGGAGGAATTACAGGTATTAGCACAGCCTATCATTTGAAAGATTCTAACTTAAAAGTTGCTTTAGTAGAAGCAAATACAATTGGTAGTGGAGTCACTTCAAAAACAACAGGAAAACTTACTTACTTGCAAGAAGATCTCTATTTAAAAATTCAAAATTATTGTGGAAAAGAAGTAGCTAAAAAATATTATGAATCTCAAAAAGAAGCGATCAAATTAGTAGAAAAGATTATTACTGAAAATGACATTGCTTGTGATTTTGTAAAAAGTCCTTCTTATGTATTTACAAATAATACTAGTAATATTGGTACCTTGCAAAAAGAAAAAAATCTTTTACTATCCTTTGGAGCTTCTATAAAAGAAAGTAGTTCGCTTCCCAATAACATTCCTTGTAAATATAGTATTTATGTAGAAGATACTTATGTTTTTCATCCTTTAAAATATTTAAATGCATTGAAAAAAATTTTACAAAAAAACAAAGTAAAAGTATATGAACATAGTAGAATCTTATCTATCGATTGGAAAAATGATTTTTATTTATGTAAAACAAAAGATGCTTTTATCAAGGCAAAAAGCGTTGTATTAGCCTTACATTATCCTTATTTTTTATTTCCATTTTTGATGCCTTTGAAAGTAACATTAGAAAAATCTTATATTGGAGCGTTTCCCACGAATGAGGCAGTAAATTTTAATGCAATTAGTATTGACAATCCAGTATGTTCTATGCGCTATCAAGAAGAAAATGAAAAAAAATATCAAATCTTTTTATATGATTCGCACAATATTTGTATGGAAACAAATGACTTAGAACATTTTCAAAAATTGAAAGAGTTTTCTTATCCTTATGAATATCTATGGTCTAATATTGACATAATTACAGGAGATTATTTGCCTTATATCGGAAAGATTCATCATCATTTATTTTTAGCAACAGGCTATCAAACGTGGGGAATGACCAATGGTAGTTTGGCTGGAAAAATGATTAGTGATTTGGTGATGAAAAAAGAAAACCCTTATGCCAAAATCTTTGATCCAAAAAGAAAAATGAATTTAGGAAAAGTAGTTCGTTTTCCCCTAGCAATGATGAGTAATATGAAATCTTTTATTGGAGAGAAACTATTTCTAAAAAAAACATGGTATCATGAAAAAATTACTTTTTTGAATCGAAATGGAAAAAAACTGGCCATCTATACAGATGAAAGAGGAGAAAAACATATGGTTTATCGACAATGCCCTCACTTAAAATGCAATTTGATTTTTAATGAAGAAGAATTAACATGGGATTGTCCTTGTCATGGTTCTAGATTTGATTTAGATGGGAAATGTATTCAAGGACCAAGCAATTATGATATATGTTATAAAGAAGAAAGATAATCTTCTTTTTTTGTGATATAATGATAAAGGAGGCAAGCTATGAGTAGTAAAAAATATTCGATGAATATCAAAAATTTTTTTCTTCATTTACACACAGTAAACAAACATCGTTTTAAAGTATTTTGTTTGTGTTGTAAAATGGGAATGGTTTGGCGGGGATTGGTACATGATTTATCCAAATACAGTCCTGTTGAATTTTTAGAAGGAGTAAAATATTATTCAGGAGATCATAGCCCTATTAAAAATTGCAAAGTAGAAACTGGCTATTCTAAGGCTTGGCTTCATCATAAAGGAAGAAATAAGCATCATTATGAATATTGGTATGATTATGATACTCCAATCGAAACTCCATTTATGCCATTTCCATACTTTTTAGAAATGATATGTGATAATCTCGCAGCAGGCTTGGTTTATCAAGGAAAAAATTGGACAAAAGAGTATCAACTGAGTTATTGGAATAAGGTAAAAGATAAGGCTCATATTTCTAAATATATGAAGGAGTTGCTTACCGAAGTATATACAGAAGTTAGTATAAAAGGGATAAATCAAGTGTTAAACAAAAAGTTTTTAAAAGAAATTTATGAAAAATACAGAAAAAAAGAAGAAAAAGAAAGGATTTTAGTTTAGGATGCTTGGTTATAATAAAGATTTAGAAGAACAACAAAAAATTTTTGAATCGATTATAAAAAAGAGTAGTATCATTATGAAAATATTAAAAGAACTACAAGAATATGCTTTAGTAAATCCCTCTTTTAAAAATTATTATTTGGCAGCAGGCTGTGTTAATCAAACAATTTTTAACTATCTGGAGGGAAACAAACTAGATTTTGGAATTCAAGATTATGACATTGTCTATTACGATAAAGATACGTCTTATGAAGCAGAAGATAAAATTATTAAAGATTTGGAAAAGCGATTAGGTAAAGGCTGTTATGATATTAAAAATCAAGCACGAGTTCATATTTGGTATAATGAAAAATATGACACGAAGAAAACGCCGATAGCAAGTGTAGAAGAAGCAATTACAAAATGGGGTGCCACAGTCACTTGTGTTGGCATCCGATTAGAAAATGATGTCTTCAAGATATTTGCCCCTTATGGATTAAATGATATATTTGGAGAAATGATTAGACCAGTGAAAATAGAATTTACGAAAGAACATTTTTATGAAAGAGCAGAAAGATGGAAAAAAAAGTGGCCTAATTTGAAAATAATAAGCTGGGAAGACGAATGATTTTAGAAATTCGTTTTTCTAACACATGATATTAGCACTCGCTATTGACAAGTGCTAAAAAATGTGTATAATAAGTATCGAGGGGTGATAATATGTATGGTTATCCACAAGAAGAAAACAATGAAAGTGTATTAGAAAAATATGGACGAAATATTTGTCAAGACGCAAAGAATGGAAAAATTGATCCTGTCATTGGCAGAGATGATGAAATCCGTAGTATTACGAGGGTATTATCAAGAAAAACAAAAAATAATCCAGTGTTAATTGGAGAACCAGGAGTAGGAAAAACGGCAATTGTAGAAGGGCTTGCCCTTCGTATTGTAAAGGGAGATGTTCCTAGCAGTTTGAAGGATAAGACGATTTGGGAATTAGATATGGCTTCCTTAGTGGCAGGTGCAAAGTATCGTGGAGAGTTTGAAGAGAGACTAAAAAATGTATTAAATGAAGTCAAAAAGAGCGCTGGAGAAATCATCATGTTTATTGATGAAATTC
Organism: uncultured Bacilli bacterium; assembly: GCA_947600015.1. Classification (GTDB taxonomy): domain Bacteria; phylum Bacillota_I; class Bacilli_A; order RF39; family UBA660; genus CANRGD01. The sequence continues at coordinate 5,525 of CANQFX010000003.1, read as the reverse complement.
ATATGATTGTTGGTACTGGTAGAACAGAAGGAGCAATGGACACATCAAATATTTTGAAACCAATGCTTGCTAGAGGAGAAATTCATGTAATTGGCGCAACAACATTAAAAGAGTATCGAGAATATATTGAAAAAGATGGTGCCCTAGAAAGACGTTTTCAAAAAGTAAAAGTAGAACAACCCAATGTAGAAGATACAATTACAATTCTTCGAGGGTTGAAAGAGCGATTTGAAATTCATCATGGTGTTACAATCCAAGATAAAGCTTTGATTTCTGCTGCGACGCTATCGAATCGTTATATTACAGATCGTTTTTTACCAGATAAAGCAATTGACCTAGTAGATGAAGCTTGTGCGACAATCCGAGTACAAATGGATTCTGTTCCATTTGAGTTGGATACATTAACACATGATATTATGCGCTTAGAGATTGAAAAAGAAGCATTAAGAAAAGAAAAGGATGAACTATCAAAAAAACGGTTAGAAAGCATTGATCAGGAATTAGAAAAATTAAAAGAAAAAGAACAAGAATTAACAGAGGCTTGGAATAAAGAGAAAAATTTAAATGAGGAAATCAAGAAGAAAAAACAAGAATTAGAACAAGCCAAATTCGATTTAGATCAAGCAGAAAATGAATATGATTTAGAGAAAGCTGCCATTCTTCGTCATGGAGAAATTCCACGTATTGAAAAAGAATTAGAGGCTTTAAATAATACCGAAAAAAATAAAATTTTAAGTGATACTGTGACAGATAATGATATTTGTCAAATTATTGCAAAATGGACAAATATTCCCGTGACCAAATTAATTGAATCAGAAAAAGAAAAATTATTAAGCTTAGAACAAGATATGAAAAAACGAGTTATGGGGCAAGATGATGTTTTAAGACTAGTAAGTGATGCGATTATTAAATCACGTAGTGGCATCAAAGATCCAAATCGACCTATTGCTTCCTTTATGTTTTTAGGACCAACAGGAGTAGGAAAAACCGAGGTTGCGAGAACCCTTGCTTATGAACTTTTTGATGATGAACGTCATATGGTTCGTATTGATATGAGTGAATATATGGAAAAGTTTAGTGTTTCTCGCTTAATTGGTTCCCCTCCTGGTTATATCGGTTATGAAGAAGGAGGACAATTAACAGAAGCGGTCAGAAGAAATCCTTATAGTATTGTCCTTTTTGATGAAATTGAAAAAGCACATCCGGAAGTATTAAATCTATTATTACAAATATTAGACGATGGTAGAGTGACGGATTCCAATGGTAGAACCGTTGATTTTAAAAATACAATTATTATTATGACTTCTAATTTAGGAAGTGAACATATTTTAGATGGAAATACAGATATGGTAATGTCTGATGTCCGTGCGCATTTTAGACCAGAATTTATCAATCGAATTGATGAAGTCATTGTATTTCATCCATTAAGTAAAGAGGCAATAGCAGAAATTCTAGATAAAATTGTTTCTGATATTGAAAATAGATTAGTTGATTTAGAAATACATATTAAATTAACAGAAAATGCTAAGAAACAATTGATAACAGAAGGATACGATATCAATTATGGCGCAAGACCATTGAAACGATTAGTAAGTAGGACATTAGAAACAGAACTTTCAAAACGAATTATTTCTGGTGAAGTAAAATATCAAAGTACAATTATTTTAGATTATGACGGAAAAACCTATCAAATGCATATAAAGCAAGGAAAAGAAATACTTTAACATTCCTTGCTTTTCTTCCTCTTTTGTGGTAAAATAATCTCCACAAAAGGATTCCTTAGTCCTAGTAAATGAAAAGTAAAATATAAAATATTATCAGTAGAGGAGATTTCTATGGAGAAAGTTTCTAATCAACAAATTTATGATTTGATTGCTAATATAAAAGGAAGCAACAAAAAATATGAAACGGATATTTTAAAATTACTAAGATATTTATGTTATGATATTTTCGCATTTGATAATGAATATAATAATAATCTGCAAAAACGAATCGATAATATAAGAAGTGACCTCAAAAGACAACGGTCACAGGTGAAAGAGTCACAGTTAAGTGAGTGTCAAACACAGCAAAATCAATTGTATTATGGTTATACGCTAGAAAAAGAAGATAGTATTTTCGTTTATTTATCAGAAATGTTAGAGGAAGAAAAAGAAGAGTATTTGGAATGTTTCTTTTCTAGTATTCGCCCTTTTTTAAAGATGATAGAATATAAAACATTGAGGAAAGGGGAGAATGAACCAATTACTTATGCCCTTAATCTTTATATTATGCTTTATGGTTATCATGAATATAAAGATGATTTTGCAACGTTTTCAAGAATCGTAAAACATAGTGTTCCTTTTTTCATTGACTTTTCGAAGTCATATTCTATAAAGCAATATCTTGCCGTAAAGAATGTAGTACCTTATTTTATGGAAAATAAACATTTTCAAATAGATTATATTTTTAATTTCTTCTTTCATCACATTGATGATCTTGAAGATAAAAAGATTCGTAAATATCAATTACAATTCATTGACCAGGTTTTAAAACATAAAGAAGACCTTATTTTAGAAGGAATAAATCCTGGGATACTAAATATATCTGCAATTATAGAAAAAGTATTAAATTCTCATTATTCTCCTGATATATATTATAATAAAGGTTTATTAATTGGTAATCGTTATACTTATATGCAAGAAAAGTTAGAGGAAGTAGAGCCAAATCAAGCGATTAAAGATTTAATGTTTGAGTGTATTTCTAAGATTGATGGTACGAAGATTCTATTTGATGAAGGACGAGATCTTTATATTCGTTATATGGATCTGATTTTTGATAGTGATACGTATCAAGAAGTATATAATAAGGTAAAAGTGTTAGAAAATCATCCGCAGGAAAAAAAAGAGAAATTAATTTCCCTTTTACAAAGTGATGAGTGTAAAGGAATCATTAGAAATAAGAAAGCAATTTATGAGGAAAATTCTCTAATTCCAGTTAAAAAACCTGCCTATATTAAAGATCGAATGGCTGCAATTTATACCGATATATATTCAGATGTTGTGACAAAAGAAGAAATAAATGATTTCTTTAAAAAAAGTTTTCCATTTTATATGATCCCAAATTTTAAAGCTTTCATTTCTCACATTGAAGCAGAATTCATTCGTTATGTATTAAATAAAAATTCAGAAAAAGCAGACAAAGCTATTGCCGAATATGAAGAAAAAACCGCTTCTATCGTATCTGATATTAATTTAGGAGAAGCAAAGGACTCTATTACATCCAGTAGTGATTTAAAAGAAGCAGAAAATCAAAAAAGAAAAGGTTTTTTGAATCGATTTAAAAAATAAATTTAAAGTTTTCCTTTTAACTAAAAAAAGGTTATAATAAAGAAAAGGAAGGAGAATTTTATGAGAGTGGTTCGAAAAATATTATCTGGCATACTAACAATTTTATTAATTATTTTGATTTTTGGATTTACTAGTAGTTTCTTTGTTTATGAATTGGTAAGTAATCAATTTATAAATCAAACAATAAAAGAGGAATTGTCTAGTAATATTGCTGATGACCTAGAAATGGAAGAAGCAACATTAAAAAAAGTGTTAGATAATGAGAAAGTGGATGCTTTCTTGAATAAGTACATTGATCTTACATTAAACAGTTTAGCAGAAGATAAGGAATTAGAAAAAATAGAATTAGGAGAAGAGTTAATCCAATTTATTCAGGAAAATGAAAAACAATTAGAAAAAGAATTTAATATTGATATACCTACAGAAAAATTAAAGGAAATAATGGAAAGTGAACAATATCAACAAGTAAATGAAGAATATAAGAAAACAATTAAGGAAGCAAAAGAAGAACTTCCCGAAGATTCAAAGCAAATATTACAAACATACCATCAAATTACTTCTTCTAAATTTAAATTCATTACATTAGGTATAATTGTTCTTACATTATTACTGATTGCCTTATTACAGGGTAGCGTGTATAAATGGGTATTTTCTCTAGGAATTGCATCATTATTAGCAGGAATTATAAATGCAATCTTTGCTGTATTATCAGGAATTATTGTAGAATACATTTTAAGTGATATAGGAATGAACCTATCAATTAGTTCCCTTCCTATGTTAATTGGTTCTGCCATTGTTTTTATCGTAGGAATTTTATTGCTTATTACTTATGGCATCATTTCTCATTATAAAAATAAAGAAAAAGAACAAGTAGTATCATCTTAAAAGAATGAAAAAAGGAAGACTGAAAATATTAGTCTTCTTTTTCTTGAAATAATTTTTTATTGTTTAATAGTCTTTCATCATCTTTTTTATATTCTAAAGCTAAATCGACAAAATAAATCGCATAATTATATTTTCCTAAGTAGTAACAACATAAAGATAATAAATCGTAAACGGTACCATCCCAACTAAAAATTTCATTAATATAGGACTTGATATGCGTTTTAATTTGAAGTGCCTTTAAAGCATACTTTTCTGCCTCTTGATAATTTTTTTGTTCGTATTCTAATAATGCACGTTCCACATAGGCATCTCTTAAATAGGGAGCTTGTTTTATTGCTTCATCAAACCAGAGTCTTGCTTCTTCTATGTTTCCTAAGCTTTTATAACAACGTCCAATAAAACGCATCGAAGCTGCTCGTTCATCTTTCCATACAGCTTTTTCTAATGTTAAATGTTTTTTTAAAGTGGTAATGGCATCAGTAAATCGTTCATGATACATGTATTCTCTTCCTAAATAATGCATGTTTCGGTCATCATTTGGATCTTCTTGTACGGATAATTCTAGTAGGGGAAGATAACTACTACGAGATTTTTCATGATTGGGATAGTGATTTAAAATAATGGAATCAATCGTAATATATTTTTCCTTTTCTTTTTGATAAGTTAACACTTCATGCACTGGATGAGTCCAAATATAATCTTTTCGAGAATGAATTTTTTCATAGTAAAAACTAATTAAAGGTTGATTCTTTTCATCTAAACTCCAATTATAAATATATCTTGCACGATTGGTATCGTCCTTCCAAAAAGTTTCTAATTCTTTTCTCCATCCAGATTGAAATACTTCATCTAAATCCGTACATACACAAATATCAGCATCTTCTGGTACTAAGTTTAAGGATTCATTTCTTGCGACATCAAAACGCCAAGGAACAATTTCTTTTCTTTCTACATGAACTCCTAATTCTTTTAACTTTTCTACTGTGTGATCTGTAGATCCTGTATCAAGAACATAAATTTCATCCGCTTCTTTCATAGAAGTAGTCCAACGTTCTACAAATTGTTCTTCATTTTTAGCAATTGCATATACACATATTTTCATATTCTTTTCCTTTCTTTTCCAGTATATGTATTTTTCTTGTTTATTTATGATTTTTTCTATAAGAAAAGTCACCATCGAGGGTGACTTTATTAGGATTCTGCAGGCCCAGTTGGTCCCGTTGGACCCGTAGGTCCTGTTGCACCTGTAGGCCCTGTAGGTCCTTCTGCTCCGGTGATACCAGTAAGTCCTTGAGGTCCAACTTCTCCTGT
>CANQFX010000002.1 GCA_947600015.1 uncultured Bacilli bacterium | reverse complement strand
CCCTCCATCGGAATTTTTCCAATTACTTGCACTACCACAATCGTACGCCATCACTGTACCATCTGCCTCAACAGAAGCAATAATATTCATGTGTCCAGCCCCACCTGTGTCTCTAACTAATATATCGCCTGCTTTCAACTTGGCGGTAACATCTTCATTTGCTGATACGGCTATTTCTTCCCAACCAAATTTTTCTTGCCAATTGGTTTCCTTAAAATTTGCTGTATTATGCTGATAAGAAAATTCGTCGGCATAGCCATATTCATTTAACACCCATGTCACAAATGCACTACAATCAACTGTTGTTGTAGGCGGAATTGGGGTTCCCCCATAGGTAAAATTACCATTAACTATTTGTTTCCATAACCTATCAGCTACCTCTAATAATTCGCCGTTTTTTCCTACATTTTTATATTTTTCAGGATTATATTTGGATTGATAATTTTGTCCTGTTTGTTCATATTCTTCTAATTGTTTTTTACTAGCAATTTTCAGTTGTTCAATATATCCCTTATTTGCATTTTTTAAACAATCATTTAAGACTAACATTGATCCGCCAAAATTACTAACTACAGAAAATACCAGATTGATTATAGTTGGTAAAATAAAAATCATAAAAGCACTTATTAAACGAAATACAAAAGATTTTGTTTTTTCAGTAGCAGACGCTTTATCAGGATTTATTACAGTTTGGAAATAATCATATGTTCCAAAACCAATTAAAAGAATTGGAATAACTATTCTTAAAACCGTTATAATAAATGATATAATTCGTACCCCTTCTAAAAAGTGATAATCATTACAAAAAGCCATCTTAAAATCACCCACTTTATAAAAATATTATCTTATAATAATGAAAAAAGCAATATACCTTATTTGCTTTATTATCAGATTTTTGTTAAAATATTGGCGTGGTTGGTGATATTTATGCAATTACCGAAAATAAAAATATTTGATGAAAAAAATAAAATATTAAGGCAAAAAAGTTCGGAAGTTTCTTTTCCTTTAACCGATAAACAAAAACAAGATATTAAAGATATGATTACTTATTTAACCATGTCGCAAATAGATGAAGAAAGAGAAAAATACGATTTAAGAGCCGGCATGGGTTTAGCCTATGTTCAAATCGGTATTCCCAAAAGAATATTTGTTATTGTCGAAGAATTAGAAGATGGTAGTTTTAAAAACTATGTTGTGATTAATCCCAAAATTATCAGTCAAAGTGAAGAATTAATATATGTTGGTGAAGGTGAAGGATGTTTAAGTGTCAATCGTGAAGTAGAAGGCATTGTGCCAAGATGTGCCCGAATTACTGTACAAGCCTTTGATGAAAATGGTCAAGAATATCAAATTAGAGTTCGAGAAGATATTGCTGTAGCTTTTCAACATGAAATTGATCATTTAAATGGAATCTTATTTACAGATCGAATCGATAAAAATAATCCATATAAAGATATTGATAAAATGCGCGAAATATAAAAATATACCTTATTACATAAAGGTATTTTTTTTAGAGTTTTTCGACTTTATCAAAATAATAATAATTATTACTGTGTAATTTAAAGGTAAATTTAAAACTATCTAGTTTATTTAATATATTGGTAATCTCATAAGAATTATCGGTTAAAATATTATGTTTTTCCAAATAATTTTCGGAATTATTACTTTTATAAACATATTTAATAACATTATCAGTATCAATTACTTCGTATTTTATATAAGCTATTTTTAAAATAAATTCTATGACTTTTCCCTTTTTTTGAGCTTTAACTACTTTAGTATCAATATAATCTTCCGGAAAATTTGCGCAGCTAATTGGATTATTCATATAAACATTACGGGTTTCATCAAATTTAAACCCTGAAAAACCACAATAATATTTATCGGCATCTTTTAAATTAGTATCTTTATAAGTTGTATTTGGACCAAAAAAATCATTTATGCCCTCTTGAATTTCTTTTTTGGCTAAGATTATGACATTAAGTTTATTACCATCAGGAGCCGCGGCTTCATAAGTCGCATTGATAAAATCACTTTTAAAATTTTCATTTTGCGTAATACCAATAGCAATTTTAGCATCATCAGAAATGCTATTCAAATCCAAATAATTATTTTGATAAAAATAGCCATAATAACTACCCGCTTTTATAGAATCAAAGCCTGATACTTTGTTTGTTAATTCTTTAATTAAATCACTATTTACATCCAAATCCTCGTAAGTTGCTTCAGGTTCTTGAGTCGCTTCTTTCTTTGTTTCTTTTATTTTTACTTTCGTTACATTTTTTACTCTATAAACTTTTTTGACATAAATTAGGGCAACAAAAAGAGAAAGCAATAACAATATTAATATAACATAATATTTAATTGTCATTATTTTCTCTTTCTTCATTATATATCCCCCACCTAACTTTTGTTCTTATTATACTATAAGTTTTCTAATTTTACACTAACTAATTTACTAATACCACTCTCTTGCATTGTAATTCCATATAAGACATCAGCAAATTCCATAGTTTTTTTCTTATGCGTAATAATTATAAATTGACTTTTATCTTTTTTTTCAGCTAAATAATTACCAAACATATCCACATTAGCTTCATCTAAGGCTGCCTCAACTTCATCTAGAATAACAAAAGGAACAGGGTTAACATTTAATATCGCAAATAATAAGGAAATTGCAGTTAAAGTTTTCTCACCGCCTGACAAAAGGCCAATAGAATTTAATTTCTTTCCAGGAGGTTCGGCAATAATTTCAATTCCTGTTTCCAACATATTATCAGGATCAGTTAACTTTAAAGTCCCCATGCCGCCTTTGAATAACTTTTGAAAAACTTTTTGAAATTCCACTTCAATTTTAGTAAACGTCTTACTGAAACGTTCTACCATTATATTATCCATCTCCGTAATAATGTTTTCTAAGTTAACGATAGAAGTTTCCAAATCATTTTTTTGATTAGTTAAGAAAGAATATCTTTCATGAACTCGTTTAAATTCTTCAATTGCTCCAGTATTAACATCTTTGTAATTTAAAATAGTTTTTTTGAGCTTAGTAACCATTTGCGCTGCTAAATTTTGTTCTACATCTAAGGAATAACTAGCAACTGCTTTCTCATATGTCATATTATATGTTTCATTTAAAATATTTAGAAGATTATCTAAATGAACATCCATTTTTCCTATTTCGATTTCTTTAGTTTTTAACTCTTGAATCTTCGTATTATAATTGCTATTTTTTTCACGATTAGCTTTTTCTAAATCATTTAGTTCTAAAAATATAGTATTTTTTCGAGCTTTTAAATTATTTAATTCTTTCTCTAATAAATCCTTATTACTCGTTTTTTGATAATATTCTTCCAATAATTTATTTAAATTTTCGTCTAGTTTATTGTCTTTAATATTTTGAGCCCCTAAAAATTCATTATGTTTAGCTCTATATTTTTCTTCTAAGTCATTTAAAGAAATCTTTTTACGATTAACCTTTTCTTGAACTGTCATAACTTCGCTATTTAATTTAGTAACTTCTTCATGCCATTTTTTTACTTCTTCCGCATTTTTAGCAACTACTTCATTAATGTTATTTATTTCTATCGTCATATTAGCCATCGTACTTTTTAATTTATTAAGCTTTTCCTTTTGCATAATTGTACTATTACTATTTTTAAAAGTTCCCCCAGAAATAGCGCCACCTGTATGTAAAATCTCTCCATCTAAAGAGACAATACGATAGCGATAATTGATGAGTTTGCCTATTTTATTTAAAGAGTCAATATTATCGACAATAATAACATTACCTAATTGATTTTCGACTATTTCCACATATATTGGGTCATTTTTAACAAGATTATGAGCAACATTAATAAAACCCGGCGTACTTTTTAAAATATTCATTGTTGTATTATCAATAAATTTTCGTTTAATAACATTTAAAGGAAAGAAAGTCGCTCTTCCTAATTTGTTATCTTTTAAGTAATTAATTGCTACTTTCGCACTACTTTCATTATCAACGACTATAATATTTGCCGAATATCCTAAAGCTATATCGATTGCTGTGGCATATTTATCATCAACTTCAATTATTTTTCCGATTGTATTATGAATGCCAGTAAGCCGCGGATTACTTAAAACTCCTCTAACTGCTAATGGTAATTTTTCACTATTTTCAATATTACTTTCTAATATTTCTATTTGATTGGTCAAATTTAATTGTTCTTTATTTTTATTTAGAAGCTTTGTATTGTATTCTTCACTTTTCATGACTTTTGTTTGATATTCTTTTAAAATAGTTTGATATTTACTATTTTTTTCTTTTAGCTCTTTTTGAAGAATTTCTAACTCTTTTTTTAAATTTTCAATATTTTTTTGAATCGTTAATTCTTCTTCTTTTAAATTAATTAAATTGTTTTGCAATGAGGAGGAATTAGCTTCATATTTTTGTCTTTCGATTGTTAGTTGCTTTTGACTATTTAAATCAGCTATCTCTTTAGATAAAGCAATAATTTCTTCATTAACAGAGGCTATTTTTTCATCGATTTTCACATTTTCTAATTTTAAGCTTTCAATCTTAACGCTTTCTTCATTATTAGCTAAATTAACATTTTCAAGCTCTTTATTTAATTTTTCAACTTCATTTTTTAAAGTTTTGTAATTGCTATTAATATCCGTGATTTCTTGAGCAATTAAAGCAACCTCGAGATTTTTTAATTCTTCTTTTTTAGTCAAATACTCTTGGGCAATTGTCGCTTGGTGTTCTAGATGTTGATGATTATCTTCGAGTTCGGCAATAATTAAATCAATTTTTTCTAAATTGTCCTTTACTTTTAAAAGCTTGCGATTTGTTTCCTCTTTACGTTTTTTATATTTTAAAACGCCCGCCGCACTTTCAAAAATCACTCTTCTTTCTTCGGGTTTACTATTAATTACATCAGCCACTGAACCCTGGGAAATTATATTAAACGATTCTTTTCCCGCTCCACTATCAATAAATAAATCAGTTATATCCTTAAGGCGCACTTTAGCATTATTAATAAAATATTCGTTTTCGCCGGTTTTATATAATACGCGCTTTACTTCTACTGTTGTAAATTCCGTATGTAAATATTTATCGCTATTATCAAAAGTTAGAGCCACATAAGCTCTATTCATAGCTTTTCGTGATTTACTTCCGGCAAAAATAACATCTCTCATGGAATTAGTTGCTCTTAAAGCTTTAATTGATTGCTCACCTAAAACCCATTTAACTGCATCAACTACATTACTTTTACCACTACCATTAGGACCAACAATGCCCGTTATTCCTTCTTTTAAATCTATTTCAGTAATATCAGCAAAAGATTTAAATCCATGCGATTTAATACTTTTAAGATACATCTAAATCACTTCCTATTTAGCAATTTTTAAATAAGCATCATAAGCTGCATTTTGTTCAGCTTCTTTTTTACTTTTTCCTACACCCTTGCCATATATTATATCGTCAATTTTCACAATGACTTCAAAACGTTTATTATGAGAAGGACCAGTTTCCTTGATTAAAACATACTCTAAAGAATTACGAGTTGTTTGCGTATACTCTTGAAGCAAAGATTTATAATCACCTAAGAAAATATGATTATCTTTAACATAAGGAATAGCAATGTCATAGATTATTTCTTTAGCTTTATCTAATCCAAATTCTAAATAAACTGCTCCTAAAACACTTTCAAAAATATCAGCAATAATATTATCAGAAATACTTTTTTCTTCACCATGCCCTACTTTTATAAATGGAATTAATCCTAAATCTTCTGAATAAATTCTTAAAGCTTGTTCACAAACAAAACTAGCACGCACTTTACTCATTTTACCTTCCGGATAAGATGTATTTTTAAATAAATATTCACTCATAATAATTTGTAAAACGGCATCCCCTAAAAACTCTAGGCGTTCGTAGTTTTCCCCACCATGTTCATTACTGTAGGAACTATGCGTTAATGCCGTATTTATTAATGTTTCATTTTGAAATTTAATTCCGTATTTATCTAAAAAATGCATTTTATCTTCACCTTTAATCATTATAACAGAAAAGGCCTTTAAGGTCTATTTTAATTTTTAAAATACTATTTTTTCCAAAATAATAAGATGGAATCCATTTTACAAAAATGACTATTTATAGTAAACTATAAGAGGTGAAGCTAATGAAACGTCTTTTAATTAGAATCATTAAATTATATCAAATTACTCCCGTAAGTTCTCATCAAAGTTGTCGTTTTACTCCCACTTGTTCTAATTATGCCATTGAAGCAATCGAAACTTACGGAGCATTTAAAGGAAGTTTCTTAGCTATCAAAAGAATATTGAGGTGTCGACCTCTAGGTACTTTTGGTTATGATCCAGTACCTAAAAAGGAGGAAAAAATGTGAAAAAGTTTTTAAGATTATTAGTTATTATTGGAGTTTTATTTTTAGGAGCAAGTTGTGAAAATAAAATTTTAGTGGAAAAGCAAGAACAAATCTATACTACAGTTTATCCCATAGAATTTTTAGCAGATACTTTATATGGGGAAAATGTGGAAATAAGTTCAATATTCCCTGATGGTAGCAATCCAACCGATTATAAATTAACAAATAAACAATTAAACGATTATAGTCTAGGAAGTATCTTTATCTATAATGGATTAACTGATGAAAAAGATATCGCTCAAAAGTTAATCAATAAAAATAATAAATTAAAAATAATTGATGTTTCATATGGTTTAGCATTAGAAAATGGGGCTGAAGAATTATGGTTAAGTCCAAGTAACTTTTTAATGTTATCTGCTACCGTCAAAGATAATTTAATGGAAATATTAAATAGCAAATATGCAACAGAAACAATTGAAGAAAATTATAAAGAACTAAAAACAGAAGTATCGCAAATGGATGCCGAATTGCGAATTATTGCTGCTAATGTTGATAATCCGACTCTCGTAGTTGATTCTAATATTTTTAATTTTTATAAAAAATATGGTTATCAAGTAATTTCTCTAGAAGATGAAGAAAATATTACTCCTAACTCTTTAGCAACTATTCAAAAAAACTTCCAAAATGGCACATACAAATATATACTAACCAGAGATGATAAAGAACAAAGTGAAATAGCAACAAACTTAATCAATAATTATAAAGCCCAAGCTGTACCAATGAAAGTTATGGCCACAATAAAAGAAGACGATCGCAAAAACAAAGAAAACTATTATACTTTAATGCAAACAAATATTGAAAATATTCGTAATGTTATTATAGGTAATTAAGCATAATCTTGCAAAAATTATTAATACTAATATTGACATGGTGCGCTAAGTATTGTAAAATTTATTTATCGCACTTGGATATGGAGCAGTACTCAAGAGGCTGAAGAGGCGCCCCTGCTAAGGGTGTAGGTCGGGCAACTGGCGCGAGAGTTCAAATCTCTCCTACTCCGCCATTACGAAAAATACTATTAATTTTTGATTAATAGTTTTTTTTTCGGATTTTGTATGATTTTTGCAGTTTCTTTTTTTGGAAAAAGATTGATTTTATGATATACTTTTAGTAGGAGTGTATAAGATATGACAAGACTTTTAAAAAAATTTTTAAATCAGTTTGAGCAAATTAATCAATATTATAATTTTTTAGTAGAAAAAACAAAGAAATTAGAATATGTAGGAATTACTAATGAGTGGATTATTGACAATTTTTATTTGTTAGTAGAACATAAATTAAATATGATACAACAAAAAAAATCCATAAACAAAAGACTACATAAAAATTCTAATATTTATTTCTGTTTAAAAACGATTGTAGGAAGTCATAATTATAATATTGATTTTAAAACATTGTCAGGAGAATTAAAAAAATATCAAAAAGAAACACAAAAAAATTTTTCTTATGAAGAATTAGAAAGTATAAAATCAATTTTAGTTTTAATTTATACTGAACGCCTTTTTTTCGTTTGTGAAGAAGAGCATCGCAAATTGCTAGATAAAGAGATAATCTCTAAAATAATTAGAGAAAAAAGCGAAAAGGAAATCTCTTTAAAAACATTTATTAAAGATGACTTTAATCTAGAAAAAAATTATAATTATATTTTTGAATTAAATTATCAATTAAAAGATTTAGGTGCCAAAGGAAATAAAATATTTAAAGAATTGAATCAGTATTTAGAAGAAAAAAATGTTAGTCTAAAGGAATTGATTAATGATGAGTATCAAAAAAAGATGGAAAATGATATTTTAGTATCAAATATATTTAATGACTTAAAAGAGTTTTTCCAATTTTCAGAAGAAGATTTATTTGAAAAAGTTTCTAAAACAGAAAAAAGATTCATGGAAGATGAGATCTATGCAAAAATGACGAATGAATCAAAATATCTTTACCGGAGGCAGTTAATTCATTTAGCTAAGAAGCATCATACCAGTGAATTAGAATATTTGGATTCCTTATTTGACCAAGCGAATCGAGATCAATATCACATAGGATTTTTACTTTTTAAAAGAAAATCACGTAGTTTCTATTCCTTTCTTTATGTATTAGGAATTGCATTAAGTAGTATTTTAGTTAGTGCTTTGTTATCCTTTTATTTTCTTCCTATAAAGATGTTAGGATTTTTACTTTTGTTAATTCCTGTAAGCCAATTAATAATACAAATAGTAAATCAAATTCTTCTTTCCTTTCTTCCCACTTATCCATTATTAAAATTGGATTTTTCAAAGGGAATTCCAGAGACAGATAAAACGATGGTAGTAATTCCTACAATCCTTTCTACCAAAGAAAAAATAAAAGAAATGTTTGATACTTTAGAAACGTTCTATTTAATTAATCAAACAGATAACTTGTATTTTACATTATTAGGAGATGCGAAAGCAAGTAATCAGGAAATAATGCCATTTGATGAAGAAATTTCTAAGTATGGGGAAGAATATGCCAAAAATTTAAATCAAAAATATCAAAAAGATTTATTTTATTTTATGTATCGTAAAAGAATTTGGAACGAAAGTGAAAATTCTTATTTAGGATATGAAAGAAAAAGAGGGGCATTATTACAATTTAACCAGGTTTTATTAGGAAAGATGAAAGAAAAGGAAAGCCATAAATATTTTCACGTTAATACTTTAGAAAATCAAAATCTTTCTATTAAATATGTTATTACATTAGATGCTGATACGAAATTAGTTTTAAATACAGCATTAAATCTAGTAGGAGCAATGGCACATCCATTTAACAAACCTGTTTTAAATAAAGAAAGAAATAAAGTTATTTTAGGTTATGGGATGATGCAACCACGTATTAGTGTAGATATTGAAGCAACCAATCGTAGTTTATATAGTCAAATTTTTGCGGGAATTGGGGGATTTGATACCTATTCTTCTATTGTTCCTAATGTATATCAAGATGCTTTTTTAGAAGGAAATTTTATTGGTAAGGGAATTTATGATTTAGAGGTATTTGATGAAGTTTTAGGAAATCGTTTCCCTGACAATTTGATTTTATCTCATGATTTATTAGAAGGGAATTATTTACGATGTGCCTATGTATGTGATGTAGAATTAATCGATGATTTTCCTTCTAGATTCTTAACAGATATTACAAGACATCATCGTTGGGCTAGAGGAGATACACAAATTAGTGGTTGGCTTTTTCCTCATGTGAAAAACAAAGCTGGAAAAAAAGAAAAAAATCCTCTTTCATTCTTTGGTAAATATAAAATATTTGATAATCTTGCGCGGATGTTTTTACAACCAATGTTGCTTTTGATTGTACTTTTATCCTTGTTTTTTAGTAAAACTTCCTTTGTTTGGTGGCTTGGATTAGTCTTGTTAGAAATTGCACTACCTATTTTGTTTTTCTTACGTAGTAAGGTATATCGGAAAGGAAAAGAAAAGACAACCGTATATTATAAAAATCTATTTTTTGGTGGAAAAAGTTTACTACTTCGTGCTTATATTGTATTTGCCAGTTTACCATTTTATAGTGTGCTATATTTAGATGCTTTTTTTAAGACAATCTATCGCTTGACGATTAGTCACAAAAATTTATTAAATTGGACAACAGCAGAAGAAGCATCGAAAAAAAGTAAGAAAGATTTATATAGTCACATTAAAACATTTCTACCTAATCTTATTCTTTCTGCGTTCTTATTTATTTTCTTCTTTTGTTCCTTACGTTATGAGATTTTAATTCTTGCTTTTGTTTTCTTATCTGCTCCTTTTATTTTATATTTTGTAAGTCAAGATATTGATAAAAATCAAATCGAACTCAAAGAGAAAAAAATAGAAGAATTAACAGAATTGGCACACAAAACTTGGAATTATTTTTCTGACTTTTTGACAAGTGAAAATCATTATTTAATCCCCGATAATTACCAAGAAAATCGAGAGGAAAAAACAGACTTTAGAACTTCACCTACCGCCATTGGTTTTTCACTTGTAAGTATTGTTTCTGCCTATGAATTAGAATTTATTTCTAAAGAAGAGGCTTTATCATTATTAGAACAGGTCTTAAAAAGCGTAGATTCTTTGAAAAAGTGGCACGGACATTTATATAATTGGTATGAATTGAAAACAGGAAAAGTACTAGAACCAGCCTTTGTATCTACTGTAGATTCTGGGAACTTAGTTGCTTGTTTAATTGTCGTACGAGAATTTTTAAAACAATTTTCTACAGAAAAATTAATTTCTTTATGTGATAAGCTAATCTCTCATACAAACTTTAAAAAACTCTATACCAAAAATAATGTATTTAGTATTGGTTATGATGAAAAAGAAGCCAAACTTTCTATTTATAATTACAATAAATTTGCAAGTGAATCTCGACTTACAAGTTATCTTGCGATTTGTCTAGGAGATATTCCTAGTAAGCATTGGTTTTGTCTAGATAAATCCTTAACTACTTATAAAGGAAGAAAAGGTCTAATTTCTTGGTCAGGTACTTCATTTGAATATTTTATGCCACTATTATTTATGAAAAATTATGCAAATACTTTATTAGATGAAACGTATCAATTTGCACATTTTTGTCAAAAAGACTATATCAATAGTGTTTCTTACAAATTACCATGGGGAATTAGTGAATCTGCTTATAGTGAATTAGATAATTCTCTTAACTATAAATATCGTGCTTTTTCTACACCATATTTAAAAGCAAAAGAAGAAAAACAAAATCGTATTGTTCTTTCACCATATTCTTCCCTAATGGCATTAGAGTTATTTCCAGAAGATGTGTATAATAACATATCTAAATTTAAAAACTTAGGATTAGAGGGAACATATGGTCTTTATGAAGCTTATGATTACGATAACAATGAAATCGTAAAAGCATATTTTGCCCATCATCAAGGAATGAGTTTATTAGGACTTACCAATTATTTAAAAAAAGATGTGATTAAAAAATACTTTCACCAAAATGTAGCGATAAAAACATTTGATATTTTATTAAAAGAAAAAGTCCAAGTAAAAACAAATATTGATATGAAAATGGCTAGATATAAAAAATATGATTATCAAAAAGAACAAATTGAAAATGATATTCGTACTTTCCATTATATTTCTTATATGCCAGAAGTCAGTGTATTATCAAATCAAAAATATTGTCTGTTAATGAATGATCGTGGAAATAGTTTTTCTAGATATCGTACGCTCCAGTTAAATCGTTATCGTAAAATTACAGAACAAGATTATGGAATATTTCTCTATATCAAAGATTTAGATACAAATTATGTATATAGTAATACTTATGCTCCTATCAATAAAAAGCCTGATCAATACGAAGTGGTTTTTGCTTCAGATAAAATTAAATTTTTACGTAGTGATGGTAAAATATCAACCAAAACAGAAATTGTAGTGACAAAGAGTCATCATGGTGAAATTAGAAAAGTTACTTTTAAAAACGAATCAGATACAGAAAAAAGACTAGAATTAACTACCTATACAGAAGTAATTTTATCAGAAAACATGGATGATGTTTCTCATCGTGCTTTTCACAATATGTTTATTTCTACAGAATATGATGCAGACTATGGTGCTTTAATTGCCAAACGAAAAAATCGAAGTGGTAGTAATATAAATAGTTATATGGTACAAAGACTCTTTATTCCAGAGGCATTAATTCCATATTCTTATGAAACAGAACGTAGTAATTTTTTAGGTAGAAATGGACTCATCAGTAACCCTAAGGCATTAAATCAGTCACTTTCTAATTATAGTGGTGATAATTTAGATCCAATTATGAGTTTAAGAAATCAAATGATTTTACCAGCCAATAGTGAGAAGAGTATTTATCTATTAATAGGTTTTGGTAGAAGTAAAGAACAAATTTATGAATTTTTAAATTCCTATCAAGAGATTCCTTCATTAGAAAAAGCCTTTCCAATTTCTACTTTAATGAATATGATGAGAACCAAAGTATTAAACATTACAGGAGAACAAATGCGAGTATTTAACATGATGTTAAATTACTTATATCAGACAACAAGAATTTCGGTAAATGAAGAACGAATGGATTTACTTCGTAAAAATGCATTAGGACAAAGTGGTCTTTGGAAATTTGGTATTAGTGGAGACCGTCCTATTATTTCGGTAGAAATTAGTGATATTAGTGATTTACCTTTTGTCTTAGAAATTTTAAAAGCATTTGAATATTATAAAAATCAATCTATTTTTGTAGATATTATGATTATTAATAGTGAAACAAATGCCTATGCAAAAATTGTTCAAAAAGAAATTGATGATGAAATCTATCGGATGTATGCATTAAATAATTTTTATCATACTCCTGGAGTAATTAAAGTAATTTCTAATAGTGAAATAAGTAGAGAAGAAAAGAGTCTTTTAAATATGGTTCCTAGATTACGTTTTGTCATTGAAAATCATATGTCTTTACAAGAAGCAGTATTAGAATTACAAAAGAAAAATAAACGTAGTAAAGAAAATATTCAAATATTACAAGAAAGTATTCCTCTTCCAAAAGAAACCCTTACCTTTGATAATGGCTTTGGTGGATTCAAAAAAGAAGGAACAGAATATGTGATTTATAATAAAAACACACCAAAACCTTGGTCGAATGTCATTGCGAATCCTAATTTTGGTACGATTATTACAAATAATGGTTGTGGATATACTTATGCTTATAATTCGGGTGAATTTAAACTGACATCATGGACCAATGAAATGGTAGTAAATGATAAGTCAGAAGGCTTTGAATTTGATGGGAAATTATTTGATCCAGAAAAATGTACACATGGATTTGGTTATAGTATTTTAGAAAATGAAACATCAGAGTTAAAAACAGAAATTACCGAGTTTGTAGCAGTAGAAGATACAATTAAATTTTATTTGATGAAAATAAAGAACAAGCAAAAAGAAGTAAAAGAATTAAACGTATCTTTTTGGATTAACCCAACATTTGGAAATTTTGAAGAAAAAACTGCAAGACATATTTTGACAGAATTTATGGGAAATGATAATTATTTAAAGATGCGTAATGTTTACAGTATCAATTATGGAGATGTCAATACGTTTATGTCCTCTAGTGAGGAAATAACGAGCTGTGAAACTACTCAAATTTTAAGAAAGAGTATTACCACAAAACTTGTCTTTTCTCCTCAGGAAGAAAAAACGATTGTCTTTATGCTTGGCTGTAGTAAAGGTGATGGCAGTGAAAAAGAATATCTTGCGAAATATAAAAATCCAAAAGCAGTAAGTGAAGAATTAAAATTAGTGAAAGAAAAATGGTATCACGGATTGCATCAAATCCAAATTCAAACACCAGATAAGAGTTTCGATTATATGGTAAATGGCTGGTACTTATATCAGACACTATCATCTAGAATTATGGCAAAAGCAGGATTTTATCAAGTAAGTGGTGCTTTTGGGTATCGTGATCAGTTGCAAGATGCAATGAATATTGTCGATGTTTTTCCAGAATTTACAAGAAAACAAATTTTAATTAATGCGAAACATCAATTTTTAGAAGGCGATGTACTACATTGGTGGCATGAAAAAAATAGATTTGGACTTCGAAGCCGTTATCAGGATGATTATTTATGGTTAGTTTATGCAACCAATCATTATATTGAGGTTACAGGAGATCAAAGCATATTAGAAGAAAAAATTCCTTATGTTGTAGGCGAAAAATTAAGTGATTATGAACATGAAAAAGGAATTGTCTTCTCATATTCTTCTGAAGAAGAAACACTTTTAGAGCATTGTATCCGTTCATTACAATTATCAATGAATCATTTGGGTCCTAGAAAACTACCTCTGATGGGAGGAGGGGATTGGAATGATGGAATGAATAAAGTAGGCATTAAAGGCAAAGGAGAAAGTGTATGGCTTGGTTTCTTCCTATATCAAACAATGGATAACTTTATTAAAATCATGAAAAAGTATGATCGAAAATTCAAAGTGGATGAGTATCTTTTATTTAACGAGAAATTAGCAGAGAATTTAAATAAAAAAGCTTGGGATAAAGAGTATTATTTACGTGCATTTTTTGACAATGGTGATAAATTAGGTAGTCATGAGAATAAAGAATGTAAGATTGATTTAATTTCTCAAAGTTTTTCTATCTTAAGTAAAGTTGCTTTAAAATCACGTTGTGAGAAAGTAATAGAATCAGTAGAAAAAAATTTAGTAGATCAAGATCACCATATTATTAAACTATTAACTCCTCCTTTTGAAAAATCTTTAAATAATCCAGGATATATTATGAGTTATCCAAAAGGAATTCGTGAAAATGGAGGACAATATACACATGCTGTTGCTTGGTATTTAATGGCACTAATTCAATCAGGATATCAAGAACGTGCCTATTCTTACTATCAGATGATAAATCCAATCAATCGTACGAAAAACAAAGAGGATACCTCTGTTTATCAAGTTGAACCTTATGTAATTGCAGCTGATATTTATTCTTCTGAATTTTATCCAGGACGAGGAGGTTGGACTTGGTATACTGGTTCTGCAGCATGGTTCTACCGAGTAGCGATTCGCGATATTTTGGGTTTAAAACGCAACGGTAAAAAATTGACTTTTTCTCCTAAAGTACCATCTTCTTGGAGTAATTATGAAGTAGATTATCAGTATCAAAATACAAAATATCATATTGAATTTGTCAAAGGAACAGAAGAAAAAGTAGTTTTAGATAGAAAAAGACAAATTAGCAATTCTATTGATTTAGTAGATGATGAAAAACTTCATCAAATAAAAGTGACAATAAAATAATAATTGCACATTGAGATACAAGAGTATCTCTTTTTTGTTTAACAAAATTGTAGAGGAGGGATAATTTGGATAGAAGAAAAAAGGAGTGGTAAAATGAAAAAAAGCAAAAAAGAGTTATTGTAATGGGATGTATATAATTATTATCGTTTGTGTCTTATCTAGTAGTATTGCTTATAGCACTTTAAATACTAGTGTTAAAATTTTAGTGGATAAACCATGAGAAATCCTTATATCATAAATTAGAGGTTATAAAAATAAGAAATTTAGAATCAAACCTTTTCAAATATTGTAAAAATATAGTATACTTAATCTAGGGTGAAGATGTATGTACTTAAAAGGGATTATTGCAAATGGATTTAAATCTTTTGCCGATAAATTAACAATTTCTCTAGATGGAAAAAACACGTGTATTGTAGGACCAAATGGTTCTGGAAAAAGTAATGTAGTAGATGCCGTTCGTTGGGTTTTAGGAGAACAATCAGTAAAATCTCTTCGTGGAGAAGGTTCTATGAGCGATGTTATTTTCTCTGGAAGTAAAAGTAGAAAAGCGTTAAATGTTGCCTCTGTAGAACTAATTTTTGATAATACAGATCACTTTTTAAATGTTCCTTATACAGAAATTTCCTTGAAAAGAAAAGTATATCGTAGTGGAGAAAATGAGTATTATCTAAATGGAGAACGTTGTAGACTAAAAGATATTAATAATTTATTAATGGATACGGGAATGGGAAAAGAATCTTTTAATATTATTTCACAGGGGGAAGTAGATAAAATTTTAAGTCATTCTGCTAGTGACCGTAGAGTGATTTTTGAAGAGGCTTCTGGTATATTAAAATATA
Organism: uncultured Bacilli bacterium; assembly: GCA_947600015.1. Taxonomy (GTDB): domain Bacteria; phylum Bacillota_I; class Bacilli_A; order RF39; family UBA660; genus CANRGD01. The sequence goes on along the minus strand of CANQFX010000002.1, from coordinate 30,766 downwards.
GAAAAAGAAAAGAAGAGGCACTACGGAAGTTAGAAAAAACGCACAACAATATGGATCGGGTAAATGACATTATCCATGAACTTGATTTGCAACTTGCCCCTTTAAAAGAACAAAGAGAAGATGCCCTTTTCTATTTAGAAAATAAAAAAGGATTAGATCACTATGAAGTTGCCTTGTTAGCATATGATATTTCTCATATTCACATGCAATTAGAAGAAGAACAAAAAGACAAGGAAAAAAAAGACCAAGAATTACTTTTACTTTCCAGTGATACCTCAAAAAATGATGCAAAGATGATAGAAAATCATTACCGACTAGAACAATTAGAAAAAGAAAAACAGGATTTAAATGAACGATTATTAAAAGTAACAGAAGAAGTAGAACGGATTCATGGAGAAAAAAAATTATTAAAAGAACAAAGCAAAACGACGAAAGAAGAGAATGAATTAAAAGAAGAAAGTCGCATTCTTTTAGAACAAAAGTCTAAAATAGAAGGAAATCTTGCCACAATAAAGGAAGATTTAAAGTTAATTATAGAAGATTAAAAGAAAAAAGAACAAGAGCAAGAACAGTTAAATCAAGAAATGAATCATAGGAAATCAAAAAAAGATATGATCATGAGCCTTTATTCAAAAAATTCTCAAGATTTAATTCAATTAAAACATAAAATTTCGCAATTAAAAGAACAAATAGAACAGGGATTAGATATGCCAAATAGCGTACGGTCAGTAGTAAAAGAAGTTTCTTTAAACGGAATTCACAATACCATTGGAAATATTATTACTACAGAAGATACTTACTATAAGGCCTTTCAAGTGGCATCTTTTACCAATAAAAATTTTATCATTACCACAACAGAAGAAGATGCAAAGAAAGCAATTTCCTATTTAAAAGATCATCATTTAGGAAGAGCTACTTTTTTCCCATTAAATGTCATTGAGGCTAGAGAAGTTGATTATCAAACCCTTCAATTATTAAAAAATAATCAAGATTTTTTAGGAGTGTTAAGTGATTTTCTTACTTATAATAAAAAATATGAAAATATCATATTAAATCAATTTGGAATGATTTTAGTTGCTCCTTCCATGGATGCTGCTATGAGACTTTCTTTTCTTACGCATAAAAAATATCGAATCGTTACGTTAGATGGAGATGTTGTAAATATTGGAGGTTCTATGGCAGGAGGTTCTTTTTCTCAAGCAAGAAGTGGAGTCATGTTAAGACAAGAATTAACACATATGGAAGAGCAAGAAAAAAAATTACAACAAGAGGTACGAGAAAAGGAAAGAGAACTAGACACTTGTAATAAAGAAATTTCTTTGTTAGAAGAAAAGGAATATGTTTTAACAAGAGAGAAAGTAGTATTAAAAGAACGATATGATACAAGACGAAAAGAAGAAGAAGAATATCAACAAAAACAAAATGAAATAACCAAGGAATGGGAAAATATTTCTTCCATTCAAAATCACTCCATTGGTGATAAAGAACAGAAATTGATTGAGATGTTTCATGAGAAGAATGCGGAAAAAGAACAAATCCATTTGAAATGGAAAGCAATAGAAAAAGAGTTAGAAGCACTAAAAGAGGAAATAGAACAAGCGCAAGCAGAAGATAAAGTAAAAAATAGTCAAAGAAAGATATTAGAAAAAGAAATACACGATTTAGAAATGAACATTTCTCTTTGTAATATGAAACTAGATACGATGCTTCAGACGTTAAATGAAGATTATGAGTTAACTTATGAGAAAGCTGCGAGTGATTATGAATTAGATATTGAAGTTGAAGAAGCAAGAAAAAAAGTAAATCAATATCGAGCAAATATTAAACAAATTGGCATGGTAAATTTAAATGCAATTGATGAATATGAAAATGTTAATACTCGTTATGAGTTCCTAACAAAGCAAAAAGAAGACTTATTTCAAGCAGAAAATACTTTGTTAGAAATTATGAATGAAATGGATGAAGTGATGAAAGAAGAATTTGAAAATACATTTTATGCAATCCAAACAGAATTTCGTAAGGTATTTAAGGAATTATTTCATGGTGGAAATGCGGATTTAAAACTGACCAATCCAGAGGATATGTTAACAACGGGAGTGGAAATTGTAGCTTCTCCTCCAGGAAAGAAATTAACTACCATTTCTCTTTTATCTGGTGGAGAAAAAACCTTAACAGCAATTTCTTTATTGTTTGCTATTTTAAATGTTAAGACGGTACCATTTTGTTTGTTTGATGAAGTAGAAGCAGCCTTAGATGAGGCAAATGTTGCTCAATTTGGTGAATATTTAGAACATTATAAAGATAAAACTCAATTTTTAATTATTACACACAAGAAAAAAACAATGGAATATGCCAATACATTATATGGAATTACCATGCAAGAGTCCGGCGTTTCTAAATTAGTAAGTGTCAAATTAGAAGAACATGTAGGATAAATAAAAAAGACTAGATAGCTCGCATCTGGTCTTTTCCTTTGAATGGATTGTTTTTATCAATATGGTCTGTAAACATAATTCCATTTAAATGATCTAATTCATGTTGAAATGCTACAGCCAATTCTTCTCGTGCTCTTACTTGAATTTTATTTCCATCCATATCATAAGCTTCTAATTTTACTCTAGCATATCTTGGGACAATTCCCTCTACAGGACGATTAACACTGAGGCATCCTTCTCCCGTTTCGACATAGATTTGTTCTTCGGAATTACTAATGATTTTAGGGTTGATTAATACATAAGTATCAAATTTTCCTTCTTCATATTCATGAACAATAACAAAGTAGCGTTTCGGAATTCCTAATTGAATGGCTGCCATACCAATTCCTGGTCTTAAATCATATTTTTCAGATAATTCCTCGATTTGACTATCATGCAAATAATCAATCATTTTTTGAATTGCTTCTTTATCTTTTTTGGTAAGAGGAAATTCAACATTCTTACTAATAATTCTTAGTCTTTGATCTTTTTCATCTAAAATATCTTTGGTTCTTAACATATTATCAACTCCATACTGTGTATATTTTATCAAATAAACAGAAAAATAAAAAGATTATTTTCGGAATTCCTATAAAAACGGTTCCTATTATACGATAAAAATTAATTTATGTCAAAAAAGACACAAGAAAAACGTATAAAAACTATACGTTTTCAAGAGTACTAAGCACCCCAGCGAGTACCAATGACAATGACTAAAAGGATGAATAATACTAAAATAATTGCATAAGTAGAGTTATTGTTATTTCCATAACTCATTGGATAGTATGGCATTTGATATGATTGGTTAGAGCAGCAATTAGATCCACCACCATAATAATACATAACATAGCCTCCTTTACATAATCTAATATAAAATATGTCAATTTACAAAAATTGTTAATAAAACTGACCCAGGGGAAATTTTACCATGAAAAACAATAGAAAGTATGGTAATATTATAGTAAGGTGAATAAGATGAAGAAAATTATCAAAAATATAGATAAACCATTATTAATTGTTTCTATCATACTTTTTATCATTGGGCTTGTTATGGTGTTTTCTGCATCCAATGTCACAGCATATATGTCTCATAAAGTAAGTCCTTATAATTATTTCATTAAACAAGCCATTTTTTTAACGGCGGGATTTTTCTTTTCTTTGATTATGATTCAATTTAGTAGTAAGACTTGTGGAAAAGTCTCTTGGGGATTATTAATTATCATTGCCTTAAGTTTGGCCGGTCTATTAATTATTGGTCAGGCAAAAAACCGAGCTTTAAGTTGGTATGATTTAGGTTTTTTTAGTATTCAACCTAGTGAATTTGCGAAGATTATTACCATTGTATGGCTTTCTAGGTATTACGATAAAAATAGTAAGAAATTAAATAGTTATGCCAAAAGTTTATTTCCTTTATTAGTATGCGCTGTGATTGCCGCTTTGATTTTTTTACAACCAGATTTAGGAACGACTATTATTTATGCAGTAATTGTAGGAACCATTTTTTTATCTGTTCCCATTCCTTTTGAAATTAAAAGCAAAACGATTTTTGGATTAGTAGGCTTGATTGTTTTTGCAGCTTTTGTTGTGGTTGGAAGTGGAAAAACCTTACTTTTTAAACGTCAACTAGAACGATTCGATTTTACAAGACCTTGTGATAAATTGTTAACTACTGGAAATCAAGTATGTAATGGTTATATTGCCATTAATAATGGAGGATTAACAGGAGTAGGATTAGGGAACTCTACACAAAAGTATTTATATTTACCAGAACCATATACAGACTTTATATTTGCAATTATCGTAGAAGAATTAGGAGTAATTTTTGGTATCTTTATTTTAATTTTATATCTCTTCTTATTGTGGCGTATTTTCATCATTGGAAAAAGAAGTAGTACGAATCGAGGGGCCATTTTATGCTACGGGATAGCTGTTTATATTTTTTTACATATTGCGATTAATTTAATGGGATTATTTGGACTTATGCCTATGACTGGAGTACCTTTACCATTTATGAGTTATGGAGGAAGTTTTACTATTTGTTTAATTGCTGGTTTAACGCTAGTTCAAATTGTAAGTATTGAAAATAAATCATTAGGAACTTCTCTTTAGAAATGATCTATTGATTTTTTTCTTTTTTTATGTTATAATGTAGCTACTTTTAGGGAGTGTTTTAAGGAGCAGGTTCTTATGAGTGGAATATTAAAGATGTTAAAACAAGTCTTAGAGTCATATATTTTAGATGCCTCTAACATTTTTATTGTAGGTCACAATGATTCCGATTTTGATTCGATTGGTTCTGCCATAGGGTTAAAATTCCTTTGTGAAATTTTAGGAAAAGAAGCCTATATAATTATTAATGATTCTGATATGGAATTAGCCCCAGGTGTAAAACTAATTAAGGAAGAATATAAAGATCAATTTCATATTATTACATTAGATGAGTTTCAACAGTTAAAAAATCAGGATTCGTTATTAATTGTGACAGATACAAATAAAGATTATTTGCTTTGTGTAAAAGATCAGTTACAAGAAATGAAAAATATTATTGTCATTGACCATCACGAGGCAGATGAGCATACGATTGCTAGTGATTATCAATATATAGATACGACAGTTTCTAGTGCTTCAGAAATCGTTGCGCAAATATTAAATTCATATAAAGAAAAGTATGATAAAAATGTAGCTAATTTTTTACTTGCAGGTATTATTTTAGATACAAATCGTTATAGTAAAAATACTTCGTTTCATACGCATGATGTTGCCGAAAAATTATTAAAGAATGGGGCAGATTTGGAATATGTAAATGATCTTTTCTTAGAAGAATTTGATGATGATCGAAAAATTAGTAATTTAGTATTTTATGGAACAGAATTTGTCAATTATGACTCTTCTTTATGGGCAGGACATAATATTTCGTTTACATTGAATCGTGAAAAACCAACCAAAATTTATCGTAAAGAACAACTAGCCAAAGCGGCTGATAATATGTTGAAATATCGAGTTGATGCTGCTTTTGTGTTAGGATTCATAAAAGAGGGAATGATTTCCATTAGTGCACGTAGTAAAAGTTCGATTGATGTAGGAAAAGTAATGAGCTATTTCCATGGGGGAGGAAATCCTAAAAATGCAGGAGCAAAAATAGAAGAAACCGATATTTTTTCAGTAGAAAAGAAGTTAAAAGAACTACTTCAATTAGAAGTAAAAGGAAATCCTCAAGAAGTATTATTAGTAAAAACACGATAAAACCTTCGGGTTTTTCTTTTTTTTTCGAATAATAAAATAGGAGGTGAGACAATTTCATTTCAATATCGTTATCGAAAACAAATTTTATTAGGAATTTTTTTATTAATAATTATTGGAGGATCTGTTGGTGCTGGCTATTTTTACTTACATAAAAATCATAAAAATACAAATTCTTCTCTCTTACTAGCGAAAAAAGAAGAACCCCTAAAAAAAGAAAAACAAGAGGAAAATAATAAGATGGAGCAAGCAGAATATAAAGTAGATATTAAAGGAGAAGTCCTAAACCCAGGGATTTATACACTTCCTTGTGAATCTCGTGTCATTGATGTAATAGAAAAAGCAGGGGGTCTAACACAAAATGCTAATACAACAGTAATTAACTTAAGTAAAAAAATAAGCGATGAAATGGTAATTATTATTTATAGTAATGAAGAAGTATTATCATTTGAAGAAACGAAAGCAAAAGAAAAAGAAGTCATAGAACATTGTATTCAAAAAGAAGAAAATGCTTTAAAAAATGATGCTTGTATTTCCACAGAAGAAGAAAACAGCCAAGTCGGAAAAATTTCATTGAATCAAGCCACAAAAGAAGATTTGATGAAACTTCCAGGAATAGGGGAAAGTAAAGCCGATTTAATCATTCAATATCGAAAAGAACATGGATCTTTTCAAACGATAGAAGAAGTAAAAGAAGTATCTGGAATAGGAGAAAGTATTTTTGAAAAAATTAAAGACTATCTTATATTGTAAATATCTATGGGGTTTCTTTTTTCTTTTTGTTATTTGTATTAGTATTTTTCGCTTATTATTACCAAACAATTCTTGTTATAAAAAAAACGATACTCATTTTTTAGGAAAAATTATAGAATACCACGTGGAAGAAGAAAAAGTAGAAATTACGTTAAAAGCAAAAGAAAAATTACTAGCAATTTATTATTTTAAAGAACAACAAGAAAAAAAGTGGTGGCAGGAGAATGCGCTTTTAGGATATCAGATTGAATTATGGGGTCAATTAGAAACGCCAAAGACTAATACGACCAAGAATTTATTTTCATATCAAAAATATTTGAAACAAAAAGGGATTTTTTTTCTGTTAACAGTAAGAAAGTATAAGCTGAAAGATGTTAATCATTCTATTTATTACTGGATAAAAAACAAAATTTTCGCAAGAACTGTTCAGGATCCTTATTTAAGTGCTTTTGTCTTAGGACAAAAATCTCAATTATCTTATGAAGTGAAAAAAAGTTATCAAGAAATTGGAATTAGTCACTTACTTTCGATTAGTGGAATGCATATTCAATTTTTAGTATTTCTTTTTTTCTCTTTTTTTAAGAAAATTTTTAAAAAGGAAACGATTGCTTATTGGTTAAGTAGTCTCTTTTTATTTTCGTATCTTCTCATCGTTGGAATTTCCCCTTCTATTTTGCGAGGAGTATTATTATTTTTCTGTTATGCATTTCAAAAAATAACAAACAAAAGAATACCACATCTCTTTTCTTTCTTTTTGGCGTTTTCCATTACAATTTTAATCCATCCCTTGTTTCTTTTTGATATTGGATTTTTATATTCTTATGCCATTACTTTTTTCTTGATAATATTTCAACCTTTTTTAATGAAAGGAAATTATTTTGTAAAACTATGGAAAATTTCCATCCTTTCCTTTTTCGCTAGTTTTCCCATTTCTTTATTCTTTTTTTATCAGATAAACTTCATGAGTATTTTATATAATTTATTCTATGTTCCCTTCGTCAGTTTTTTGGTTTTTCCCTTTTCTTTTTTGACCATTTTTTCTTCTAAACTTCTGCCGATATATCATATTTTTACATCTTTCTTAGAAAAAAGTTCTTTCTTTCTGAGTAAAATTTCTTTTGGAAAATTGGTTTTTCCTAAAGTCAATGGAATCGTTTATCTTTTATATTTTTTTCTTATTTTTCTATCTTTTTGGCTACCAAAAAGGAAGAAAAAAAGGTCCCTTTTTTGCTGTTGTCTTTTCCTTTTTCTTAGTATAATTCATTATTTATCTCCTTCTTTTTCTAACCCTTATGTCGAAATGATTGACGTTGGACAAGGAGATTCACTATTATTACATTGGAGAAGGACAAATATTTTAATTGATACGGGAGGAACCTTTTCTGAAAAACATGCCGTTTCTAATTTTGTTTTACTTCCTCTTTTTAAAAGTTTAGGCGTAAAAAAGTTAAACTATCTTATTTTAACGCATGGGGATTATGATCATATGGGAGAAGCCATGAACATAATAAATAATTTAAAAGTAGAAAATGTAATATTGAATTGTGGTAAATTTCATAAATTAGAAATTGATTTAATCCAAGTGTTAAAAAAGAAACAAATTCCTTATTATCGTTGTGTGGAAGAATTAAATATAGAAGATAAAAAATTATATTTTTTAAACCATGGCTATGATGAAGATGAAAATGATAATAGTAATGTAATTTATACAGAACTAAATAATTATAAATTCCTATTTATGGGAGATGCAGGAGTAAAGGTAGAAAAAGATTTATTAGAGAAATATAATTTAAATAATATAGATGTATTAAAAGTAGGACACCATGGAAGCAAAACAAGTAGTAGTAAAGAATTTATTGAACAAATGCATCCCAAATATTCTCTAATTAGTGTGGGTAAAAATAATCGGTATGGTCATCCAGATAAAGAAGTATTAGAAAACTTACAAGATAGTATAATTATCAGAACAGATCAGTATGGAAGTGTGATGTTTTATCCGAAAAATAATACATTATCAATCATAAGCAAGAAAATGAATATAGTGCAGAAAAAATAAGTTTGATACAAAAAACAAGAAAAAGTGATGTAAAAAAAGAGTAAATACCCCTAGACTTTTCACCAGAATTTCATTAAAATAAATGTAAAGGCGGTAACGTTATGAAAAAAACAAAATCGATAACTCAAAATGTAGATATGATTGATTTATCCCAATCATTAATCGAGGCATGTAAACAAGAGGGGTTTCGTACTTATATAAATCAACTTTCTTGTCCAGATGAAATATTAATGAAATACACTTCTAGTTTACAAGACAGTTTTGTAGAATATAACCATTGTTGTCAATGTAAATCGCTAAGTCATTGTCAAAATAAAGTATTAGGGTATTGTTACACGCCAGAAAAACAACGGAATACTTTGATTTTTTCCTATGTTGCTTGTGAAAAAAAACAAGAGGAAGAAAAAAGAAATGCTTATATGCAAAAAATAGAATTATTTGATATACCAAAAGAAATGAAAGAAGCATCATTAAGTAATATATATAAAGATGATAAGGCTAGGTTGCCTATTGTAAAATATTTTAAAGAATTTATGAGCACTTATCCAAACGATACCAAAGGATTATATCTAACAGGATCATTTGGATCGGGAAAAACTTATCTCATTTCTGCTTTATTTAATGAAATGGCAAAAAAGGGAGTGAGAAGTGCCTTAGTTTATTATCCTGAGTTCTTAAGAAGTTTAAAATCTTCTTTTCAAAGTAATTATGAAGAAAAATTTGATTATATTAGAACGATTCCTTTATTATTACTAGATGATATCGGAGCAGAAAACTGTAGTAATTGGTCACGAGATGAAGTTTTGGGACCACTTTTACAGTATCGAATGGAGAATCATCTTCCGACTTTTTTTACCTCTAATTTAACATTAGAGGAGTTAGAAGCAGCATTGGCCATTACTAATTCTGCTTTCGATAAAGTAAAAGCAAGAAGAATTATAGAGAGAATGAAACAGTTAACGATTACGTTATCACTAGTAAGCAAAAATAGAAGGGACTAATACATGAAGAATATAGAAAAAGTGTTGTACAATTCTATCGTTGGGAAACAAAATCCACTCTCAGAAAAAGAGCTTTTTTCCTATATGGATCTATATGGAGAAGAGTTGCTTTATGTTCTTTTTAAAATGATTAGAGAACTAGTAGAAAATTATATTGGAGATCAAGAAATAGATTTCTCGATTCCCGTTTTCTATTTACATACCATGATTTCTACATTAAAAAATATTGATAAAAAGAAATTAAAAAGACAGATTTTAAAACTAGAAGAGAGAATGAGTCAAATTCAATTAGAAAAGAAAAAGGACTTTGTAGACACAACGAAAGTGGACCAAGAATTTCACAAATTAGAACAAATGATAGAAAACGTAGATGAAATTTGTAAAGTGCAATCCATGAAACAATACGAGTTTGTAGAATATTTAATTGAAGAAGTAAGGAATTTGACTTATTTGGATTATATGCTTCAAAAGTTTCCTTCTTTTATTAATATAAAAGATGAAAAAGAAAATTCTTTATTTTATAATACAATAAAAAAATATATTACTAGTATTCAAGAAGCAAAAGAAGAAAGTGTCTTTTATTATCGCAACTTGATTTCTTATTTTAAAAATCAAAAGGATTTTGAATTAGAATATGCAGAACAGAAAAAAATACTAGAATTAATTTATAGAGCGATCGATCAATTTAGTTATAAAAAGAAAGTGGCGAAAAAAAATAGTGAAAAATTAAAATGGCTTTATGAGTTGAAAAATCTATTAGTTCCAGAAAACAAAAGTCAACCTCCAATAGAAGAAATCGCTTTTCAGTATCATATTCCCATTACATTTGATGAAAGTTTAGAGGAATATGTATATCAGTGTAGCATTAATGAAGATAATGAAAATATGCGAGAAGTATTAGATGACTATATTATTACAATTGATAAAAAAGGTACTTCCGAAATTGATGATGGACTTTCTTGTCAAAAAATGAAAAATGGTAATTATTTATTAGGCGTGCATATTGCAAATATCTTAGGGTATTTTCCATATAATCATCCTTTAATAGAACACTCTTTTGAAAGAGGACAAACGATTTATTTAACAAGAAAGTATCAAGAAAAATCGGGAGAATTTCAAAAGTTTATTCCTATATTTCCTCCAGAAATCGCAACAAATTTAGCATCATTAGTAGAAAAAGAGCCAAGATTTGCAAGAAGTTTTTACTTTGAAATTACAAAAGAAGGCGAAATTATCAATCAGAAATTCCCTAAAACAATCATCACAAGTCAAAGACAAATGACATATCAAGAAGTAAATTATATTTTAGAACATGGACATAGTAATATAAAACTTTGTAATACGATTCAAAATCTATACGAAGTATCGACCATTTTAAATAAGCAGTATCAACCACTAGATTTATATGAAAAAGTAAAGAAAAATAAAATCGATTCTAGTGAATTGATTTTAGGGGAAAGTGCAGCCGAAAAGATCGTTTCTTCGTGTATGTTGTTAACAGGAAGTAAAGTAGCAGACTTCTTTGCTCATTCAAGTCGAGGATATCCATGTATTTACCGTGTGCATGAGATTGATGAGAAGACAAGTAAGAAAATAGAATCTATGATACAATCGTTAAGAGCTACTTATGGAAAAGATCAATTTAAAAAACTATATCGATTAATTTCTGGAATTTATCCGAAAGGTTGGTATGATCTTCAAGGAGGACATACAGGTTTAGGGTTGAAGCACTACTGTCATTGCACATCAGGATTACGTAGAAGTCAAGATAATATTGTAGAACATGCTTTAGAAATCTGTTATGATAAAGAACCAACGGATAAAGAACTGCAAAGTTTAGAAGAAGATATTCAAAAAAAGATTATTATGATTAATGCGAAAAATAAAACAATTGATTGGTTTTTAAATGATTATGAAAAATCATATCGAAAGAAAAGATAATCCTAATAAAAAAATGAATTTAGAAATTATTTGATACTCCAAATTTTATTATTTTTATAAAAAATAAGTTTTCTATTTCCTAAATTTAATTTTTTTGTTATACTATATTCATAATAAGAAGGGTAGGATAGTATGAAGAAAAAAACGAAGAAAGAAAAACAAAAACAAATAATAGAACAAGATAGTTGGATTTATATTTTATTATTATCAACGCTAGTCATTTTGATTGAATCATTAAAAAATTATACATTTGCTTTAGAACAATTGAATTTAACTTATGCCATCTTTTTATTACCATTAGTTTATTTGTTATCTAACTATATTACGAAAAAGTATGGATATCAAAAAAGTTTAGTTGCAATTTCTGTCTCAGGGATTGCACTGATTGCTTTTGTAATATTGATGGACTTTGCTTTAGGAAAAGCAATTGATTTTTCTTCTGTTAGTGGTGGTTTTTGTGCCTATGTGATGAGTCAATTAATTAATCTAATGATATATAATTTCTTAATGCACAATACAAAAATGCCATGGTATTTAGTATTTTTAAATTATATGTTTGCATTGATTGTTTTCTATATGATTTATACATTAATTTATTTAAATATGTTGATATTAGATAACTTTTGGTTAGCTTATTTTTCAACCTTGTTGTTGCAAGCTATGATTTGTGGAGTAATCACTTTTATTGATCACTATATTACAATCGGAATTGATTTAGAATAAAAAAACTATTTGCGAAAATACAAATAGTTTTTTTATGTAAGTATTGACATTAAAATTAAAATAATATTATGAAGCATATGCATGGATATTGAAGTATAAATAGTATCTGTCTTTTGATAAGCAGTAGCGAAAGCAGCACCTAATGCACCATAAGGAATAATATATAATAATTGAGGAAGGCCAACACCAGAAGTCACAACATGCATGGCTCCAAAAACAAGACCAGAACTAATAATAAATAACCATGGGTTCGGAATAGCGTTTTTAAAACATTTACGAAAAACAATCTCTTCGATAAAAGGACCAATGATACCAGCATTTAAAAACATTAACCAAGGTAGGCTATGAATCATACTTTGCACTTGCTGTTCATTATTGGCTTGCCCTGCATGGAAGAAAAAGTTAATGAGCAAATTGGAAACCATCATAATCACAAGTCCTACAAACCAACATTTGATTCCAATATCTAAATCTTTTTCTCTATTATTTTGAAAAAGCTTAAATTCTGCAATGAGTTCTTTTCTATATAATATAAAAAGAATAATTACTAGAATAATATTAGAAAAACTACTTAATAAAACCCCTGTTGTTCCCGTTATTTTTTTGATATGAAACAGAAAAACAGGAATATATTGTAATAAATAACTATAATAGAATAGTAAAAAACAAAATATTGATTTTGCTAATTGTTTTATCCATTGTTTTTTCATATCATCACCATAATAACCATACCATAAAAAAAAAGAAAAAGAAAGAATGGGCAAAGAAGCAAAGAAAAATTGACGTCAAATAAAGAAAAACAAGATGAATTTGTAAAAAAGCAAAATGAATTTGCAAAAAAACTTTACAAATGAAGAAATTTTTAGTATATTAAATGTGCTTGCTGGTTCCAGGTTAAAAGAATTTCCGACTTTTTACTTAGAATCTAGTGAATTATAAAGAAAGGAAGGATACAATGGCATTGACCAAAGAAGAAAAAGCAAAGATTGTAAAAGAATTTGCTAGAGATGAAAAAGATACTGGTTCTGCAGAAGTACAAATCGCAATTTTAACAAAAGAAATTAACGATTTAACAGAACATTTAAAAGTACATATTCATGATTATCATTCACGTAGAGGTCTTTTAAAGAAAGTAGGACAACGTAGAAATATGTTACAATACTTGGCAAAGAAAGATATTCAAAAATATCGTGAAGTAATTAAAAAATTAGGATTAAGAAAGTAGACACTTATTTTTGGTGTCTTTTTTTATAATTCTAGTAAAGAAGAAAATAAAGTAATTTCATGAAAAATGGTTGAGAAAGATAGAAAGAAAAGAGGTAAAATATGAAAAAGAAAAAATATGAATTAAAATTTCATGGAAGAAAAATTATCGTAGAACATGGAGAACTTGCAAAACAAGCAGATGGAGCTGTTCTTGTTCGGTATAATGATACAGTAGTATTGACAGCGGCAGTGGTTTCAAAAAATGTAAATTTATTATCTGACTTTTTCCCACTAACAGTAAATTATCAAGAAAAATTATATTCTGTTGGAAAAATCCCAGGAGGATTTATTAAAAGAGAAGGAAGGCCAAGTGAAGCAGCTACTCTTGCGGCACGTATGATCGATCGTCCCATGCGTCCTTTATTTCCAGAAGGCTTTAAAAATGAGGTACAAATTATTTCTACTGTATTATCAGTAGATCAAGATTGTTCCCCAGAACTTACAGCGATGTTTGGATCCTCTTTAGCAACCTGTATTTCAAAAATCCCTTTTGCAGGACCAATTGCTGGAGTAAAAGTAGGTAGAGTAGATGGTAAATTTATTATTAATCCAACACCAGAAGAATTAGAAAAGTCAGAATTAGAACTTACTGTTGCTGGTACCAAAGAGGCAATTAATATGGTAGAATCTAGTGCCAAACAAGTAAGTGAAGAAATTATGCTAGAAGCATTAATGTTTGGACATAAAGCAATCAAAGAATTAGTACAATTCCAAGAAAAAATTATCGCAGACATTGGTGAGGAAAAAATGGAATATGAAACCCTTGTACCAGAAGATGAAATGAAAGAACGTATTAGAATGCTTGCTAGTAAAAAGATGGATAAAGCATTGCGCATTAAAGATAAATTAAAAAAATATGCCGCAATTGATGAAGTAAAAGAAGAAATTGTAGAACTTTATCGTCAAGAAAACGAAGATAATTTAAAAGAAGAAGAATTAAAAGAATTATTAGTAAAAGTGAATATGGTTTTATCTGATCTAGAATATGAATTATTCCGTAGTATTGTGGTAAAAGAGGGTATTCGTCCTGATGGTAGAAAGATGGATGAAATTAGGAAATTATCAACCGATATTGATTTGCTTCCAAGAACACATGGTTCTGCCTTATTTACAAGAGGAGAAACACAAGCATTATCTGTAACTACACTAGGTGCTTTAGGAGAACACCAAATTTTAGATGGACTTAGTATGGAAGATCAAAAGCGTTTTATGTTGCATTATAATTTCCCACAATTTTCTGTAGGAGAAACAGGACGTTATGGAGCACCAGGGCGTAGAGAAATTGGACATGGTGCCTTAGGAGAAAAAGCCCTTGCACAAGTAATTCCTTCAGAAGAAGAATTCCCTTATACCATTCGTGTTGTTTCTGAAATTTTAGAGTCCAATGGATCTTCTTCACAAGCAAGTATTTGTGCAGGATGTATGTCTTTAATGGCTGCAGGAGTACCAATTAAAGCCCCAGTTGCAGGAATTGCCATGGGATTAATTACACATGAAGATAAATATACGATTTTAACGGATATCCAAGGAATGGAAGACCACTTAGGTGATATGGACTTTAAAGTAGCAGGAACAAAAGAAGGAATTACCGCACTACAAATGGATATTAAAATCAAAGGAATTACGGAACAGATTTTAAAAGAGGCACTAGAACAAGCCAAGAAAGCAAGATTACAAATTTTAAAAGTAATTGAAAAACAAATCAAAGAACCAAGAAAAGAAGTTTCAAAATATGCACCAAAGATGGTAACATTCATGATTGATCCTGCCAAAATTAAAGAAGTAATTGGCCGTGGAGGAGAAACCATAACCAAAATAATTTGTGAAGCATCCAATGTCACAGAAGTGACTAATGTAAATGCAGTAAAAGTAGATTTAGAAGATGATGGACGCGTGATTATCTATCATAGTGATCAAGAAATTATTGATAAAACAAAAGCCATGATTGAAGAAATTGTAAAAGAAGTAGAAGTTGGCAAGATATATGAAGCAAAAGTAGTTAAGATTGAAGACTTTGGATGTTTTGTACAATTATGGCCTGGCTGTGAAGGATTAGTACATATTTCACAATTAGATAAAGAACGTATTAATAAAGTAGAAGATGTAGTACAAGTAGGAGATGAAATTATTGTAAAAGCATTAGGTCCAGATAAAAAGGGTAGACAAAACTTTTCTAGAAAAGATGCACTTTCTAAACCTGAAACAAAGAAAAGCAAAAAATAAAAGAATCAGAAATTACTTATCTAAGACAAAAAAGTTCAAATTTAGAACTTTTTTTCATATACTTTTTTAGGTGATTGATATGAGTATAAAAAAGATTTGTCATATTGTATTTGTTTTATTACTTGTATTATTTAGTTTTTATTATACAAATAAATCCATTGAATTAATCCGCAATAGTGATCCTATTATGAAAGAAATTAAAAAGAGTGAACAAAAATATAAAGTAGAAGCAAAAAATGCTCAAATTATTGGAAATAAAATTATTCCAGGAAAAGCAGGAAAAGAAGTAGATCAGAATGAAAGTTATAAAAAAATGAAACAGTATGGAACTTATAATGAAAGTCTCACAGCATTTAAAGAAACCACTCCTACAATTTCCTTAGATGAATATTATGATAAATTTGTGGTTAGTGGAAATCTAGATAAAAAATCGGTTGCCTTAGTATTTCAAGTGACAAAAGATCAAAATTTAATAAATATTATGAATACATTAAAAGAAAAAGAGATTCCCGCTACATTTTTTTTAGATGGACTATTTATTGAAAATAATTTAGAGGTCGTAAAAAATCTTTCTTCATTTGAATTAGAATTATTAAGTTATGATAATCGGTATGAAGAAATTTACTTTAATAGTGCACTAAATTACTTGAATTCCATTACTGGAAAAGAACCCAAATATTGTTATTCTGATTATGACCAAAAAGAAGTAATTGAACTATGTTCAAAATTAAAACTTCATACGATTACTCCCACAATTAAAGTAGGAAATTATCCATACCGTGAAATTAAATCAAAGCTTTCTAATGCAGCCATTATATCATTACCAATCAATTCTTCCACAGAAATAGAACTTTCTTCTGTTATTGATTATATTAAAACAAGAGGGTATACTTTTTTAACATTAGAACAATTGTTGAATGAAAGTAGTGATAAATAATGTGTAGATTCTTCGATTTCTTTGAAATCTGATATAAGTGGTGGAGGGGATAGAACAAGAAATAGTCCTTACATCATAAATTAAAAAATAAAAGGCAGAATCCTGTCTTTTTATTATGAAAAAATATAATAGTTAAAAGTTTCAAATATAAACTTTCTTTCATTTACTAATCAGTATGATACGTGATATAATCATTATAAGATTGGATGGTGTTGGTATGATTACATTTGAATTTGAAAAACTAGATTCTTTTATTTCACCTTCATTAAAAGAAAAATATTTCAATCGAAAAGAGGAAGTATTTGCTTCTTTTCAAAGAAGTGATATGACAGGATGGGTAAAAGGAATTGATTCTTCATTGATTTCTAAAATAAAAGAAAAAGCAAAAGAAGTAAAAGAATATTCTGATTGTTTGGTAGTGATAGGAATTGGGGGTTCTTTTTTAGCAAGCAAAGCATTAAATGCAGCCTTATCCTCTTATTTTGAGAAAGACGCTTTCCCTATTATTTATGCAGGAACTACTTTATCTAGTGCATATATGCAAGGGTTACTTTCGTATCTAGATAAAATTGATTTTTCCGTAAACGTAATTAGTAAAAGTGGCAACACCTTAGAAACAATGGTGACTTACCAATTGATAAAAGAAAAAATGCAAGAAAAATATTCATTAGAAGAAATGAAAAAAAGAATTATCATAACAACCGATGCCAAAGAAGGAAAGTTATATCAAGAAGTAGAGAAAGAAGGCTATTTTTCCTTTCCATTTCCAACAAATATTGGAGGAAGATATTCCGTTATGACAGCGGCACACTTATTTCCACTCGCTTTTTCTTGGGATATTGATTTACTTAACCAAGGTTATCAAGAAGGAAAAAAATATCAAGAACAGGCATATACTTATGCTGTATTGCGTAGGAGCTTATTTGATTGTGGAAAGTATGTAGAAAATTATAGTGTCTATGAACCAAAACTCTTCTATTTTACGGAATGGTTAAAACAACTCTTTGCCGAGAGTGAAGGAAAAAAACAACAAGGGATTTTACCAATTTCTACGATTTATACAAGAGATTTACATTCATTAGGACAATTTATTCAAGAAGGAAATAAAATTCTTTTTGAAACCTTTTTTCAGATTCAAAATTCTTCTTTTCTTAATTATCAGGGCAACAATCTTCATCAAATGAATTGTACTATTTCAGATTCGGTTGCCTCTGCACATCGACAAGGAGGAGTACCCGTACATACTATTACATTAGACTCCATTTGTGAAAAGACAATGGGAGAAGTGATGTACTTTTTTATGATGAGTGCTGCTTTTAGTGCTTATTTGTTTGAAGTAGATCCATTTCATCAAGAAGGAGTAGAAATATATAAACAAGAAATAAAAAAGAGTGTTCACATACAATAGGGGGGATTTATCATGAAACAACAAAAACGAATTGCAGTTTTTGTTTTGCTTATTTTGTTTTTTTTGATGTTAGGACTTGTTATATTTAAAAAAAATATCTTTTTAGATCAAGCAATCTATCAGTTTGTGATTTCTTTTCGTTGCACATTTTTAGATTCTTATTTTACCTTTATTACGAAATTTGGAAATCCTGTTATGGTATTAGTCTTGGTATTCTTTTTCCTTCTTGTTTTTAGAAATCAATATGGTATCTTTTTAGGAGTTTCTGCTAGTAGTTGTGGGGTAATTAATTTTATGATAAAGCACTTAATCAAACGAAACCGTCCAATTGGATTAAAATTAATTTCTCAAGGAGGATATTCATTTCCTAGTGGACATGCCATGATATCTGTTTGTGTATATGGATATTTACTTTATTGTGTAATACAAAAAGTAAATAATAAATTTCTAAAAGTAGGATTATCCATCGCATTAGTATTTTTAATTTTATCTATTGGGATTAGTCGAATTTATGTTGGCGTTCATTATCCAACTGATGTCATTGCTGGTTATTCTTTAGCGACAATTCTAGTATTCATTGTGACTGAAATCCAAAAAAGAATTTATGAGAAAGGACAAGGAAACCATGTATAAAATGCTTGCATGTGATTTTTCTCATGCTTTGATTAATGAAGAAGAAGCAATTTTTTTATCTACAATGATTGAATTAGATCGGATGCGTAAAGAAGGGATTCTTTTTACTGTAACAACAGAGAAACCTTTTTCCTATGTTTTGAATTATAATTTGGATTTTCCTTTTCTTGATTATATTGTTTGCTTAGATGGTGCCTGTGTTTATGCATGTGCATCCAAAAAGTTTCTAATAAAAAAAAGAATAGTATCATCTGTTGTAAAAAAGATTTTGAAAGAATATAGAGAAAAGAAAATTGTTGTTTCCACATTGGATCAAATATATTGTTTACCTACAAATGTATTTGATGAAAAAGAGCAAAAAGAAATTTATCGTATTCAGATTTTTTTTGATACCAAAAAAGAATATTTATCTTCTTACCAAAAACTTGTATCTATTCCTTCTATTTCTGTATGGAAAGAAGAAGAAAGCAGGAGTTTATGTATGATTGCGAAAGGATGTAGCAAATTTTTAGGAGTAAAAAAAATTCTCGAAACAAAAAAAGAGTCCTTTTCTCATGTGCTTTTTGTTGGAGCGAAAGAAAATGATAAAGAGATAATGAAACATGCTGGCTATTCGGTTACGGTAAAAAATGCCCCAAAAGAAATAAAAAAAGAAGCAAAGGAAGTATTTCCTTCTGCCGATGACAAAGGTTTTGAAAAGATTATAAAAAAGTTTTTCTAACACTCCATCAATTTGTAATAAAAAAATGAAAGAGAAGAGAAATAAATATATGATATATTGGGTATTAAAATATCAATGGAAAAAGGATTGATTTATGTAGAAATGTGTTTTGCATATTTCTTTTTTTTGATATAATAAAGAAAAGTAGTTCATTAGGATAGGTGTATTGATGGAGATTATTGTACAAAAAGAAGATTTATTATTAAATTATTTATATAATCATTTGGCGATGCCCAAGAAAAGAATCAAACAATTTTTAGTACATGGCTGTATTTATATGAATCATCAAAGCATTACAAAATATGATTACAAAGTTAAGCCAGGAATGAAGATTTTCATTGATACGAAACAAAATAAAAAAGAATATCCCTTTCAAATTTTATTTGAAGATGAAGCGATGATTGTTGTAGATAAACCAAGTGGATTACTAAGCATCGCAACGGAAAAAGAAAAAGAAAATACACTATACCATATGGTAAGAGAATATCTGAGGGAAAAAGAAAAAAATGCCAAGATATTTATTGTTCATCGCTTGGATAAAGATACTAGTGGGATTGTTGTCTTTGCGAAAAATGAAAAATTAAAACAAGATTTACAAGATCATTGGAAAGAATATGCAAGTCTGCGAGAATATGTGGCAGTAGTTCATGGTATACTAAAAGAAAAAGAAAAAAAGGTGATTCAATATTTAAAAGAGGGAAAAACAGGATTGGTTTATCCTTGCCAAAAGAGGGAAGGAAAAGAGGCCATTACCTTTTATCAAGTAATCAAAGAAAATAAAGATTATAGTATGTTGCGAATAGAAATTGAAACGGGACGAAAAAATCAAATTCGTGTAGCACTCCATACCATGAATCATCCTATTGTAGGAGATAAAAAATATGGGTTAAAAAAAGATAGACAAAAAAGGCTATATTTACATGCAAATCGTTTGCGATTATATTGTCCTCATATCAAAAAAGAAATCTTATTTGAAACAAAAGTACCAATCGAATTTAAAAAAATGATAAAATAAAATGAGGTGAAAGAAATGAAAAAGGTATGTATTATTATCATTATTATTCTCGTAATGATAGGTGGAATTCTTTTTTACAAAGAAATGACAAAAGAGAAAAAAACGACTCCCAAGAAAGAAAAAAAGGAAATAGTAAAAAAAGAAGATCCGTTAGAAAAATATAAGGGACTTCTTTTTGAGGCATATTACAAAGATGCTCTTTCTACAGTGAAAAAAATGACATTAGAAGAAAAAGTAGGTCAAATTTTTTTGGTTCGTTATGATGCAAATAATGTAGAACAAGAAACAGCTTACTATCCTGGAGGATATATCTTATTTGCCAAAGATTTAGAAAATCAAACCAAGGAAAGTATTAAAGCACAACTTGCGCATGACCAAGAAGTGAGTAAATATCCTCTTTTGATTGCGGTAGATGAAGAAGGGGGAACCGTTGTGAGAGTAAGTAGATATCCTGCTTTTCGTGCCCAACGTTTTCCTTCACCACAAACAATTTATAATCAAGGTGGCTATCCCTTATTAGAACAAATAGAAAAAGAAAAAGCAGAACTGTTGCTTAGTTTAGGAATTAATCTAAATTTAGCACCTGTTGCCGATGTTTCTACCAATGCCAGTGATTTTATCTATGAACGAAGTTTTGGAAGAAATGCAACAGACACAGCCGAATATATCAAAAATATGGTGACATATAGTAAAAATAATAAAATCAATGCTTGCCTAAAACATTTTCCGGGCTATGGTAATAATGTAGATACCCATACAGGAATTGCAATTGATGAACGAAGTTATGAAAATTTTGTTCAAAATGACTTTTTACCATTTCAAGCAGGTATTGAAGCAGGAGTACCTAGCATCTTAGTGTCACACAATATAGTAAAAGCAATGGATCCAGATTATCCTTCTTCCCTTAGTAAAAAGGTAATCAATGAATTGAGAAACACTTTGCATTTTAGTGGTGTTATTATGACCGATGATTTAGCGATGGATGCAGTAAAAGCATACGTAGAAAATGGAAAGGCTGCCACCCTTGCTTTTCAAGCAGGAAACGATATGATTATTACAAGTGATTTTATTACGATGTATCAAGAGGTGTTAGAAGCAGTAAAAAGTGGTATAATAACAGAAGAACAATTAAATGAAGCGGTAATTCGAATTACGGCTTGGAAATATGCAAGTGGCATTTATTAGGAGGTTAGCATGACAGATAAAGAATTATATGAAAATGTAGAAAAATATATAGGAACGGAAGTATCACTAGAAGGTTGGATAAAAAATCATCGCAAACAAAAAGAATTTGGTTTTATTTCATTTTCTGATGGAACTTATTTTACACCAATCCAAATTGTTTATGATAATCAATTAGAACAATTTGATGAAATAACAAAATATCGAATTGGGAGTGCCATTTCTGTTTGTGGATTGGTCGTAGAATCTCCAAAAGAAGGTCAATCTTTTGAAATTCAAGCCAAAAAAATTGATTTATTAGGAGATTGTCCAGAGGATTATCCGATTCAACCAAAAAAGCACAGTAGGGAGTTTTTAAGAGAACAAGCTTATTTAAGACCAAGAACAAATCTATTTCAAGCAGTTTTCCGTGTTCGTAGTAAAGCAGCATTTGCCATTCACAAGTATTTTCAAGAAAGAGACTATGTGTATTTTCATGCTCCATTAATTACAGCAAGTGATTGTGAAGGAGCCGGGGAAATGTTTCACGTTTCCACTTTTGATTTTAAAAATATTCCCAAAGATGAAGAAGGACAGATTGACTATAGTAAAGACTTTTTTGGAAAAGAATCCTCTCTTACAGTATCAGGCCAATTACAAGCAGAAACGTTTGCTTTAGCATATAAGAAGACATATACTTTTGGTCCAACTTTTCGCGCAGAAAACTCAAATACGAAAACCCATGCTTCGGAATTTTGGATGATTGAACCTGAAATTGCTTTTTGTGATTTAAATCAGGATATGGATATTATGGAAGAAATGCTTCGTTATGTAGTAGATTATGTATTAAAAAATTGTGAAAAAGAACTAGAATTTCTAAATCAATTTGTAGAATCTGGTTTAATAGAAAAACTACATCAATTACTTTCTAGTAAAGCAGTACGAATTACACATCAAGAAGCAATTACACTGTTAAAAGAATCAGGAAAAGATTTTGAATTTAAACCAGAATATGGAGAAGATTTAGCAAGGGAACATGAAAAATATTTAACAGAAGAAAAATTCCATTCTCCCGTTTTTGTTTATGACTGGCCAAAGGACATTAAAGCCTTTTATATGCGTTTAAATGATGATAAAAAAACGGTTGCCGCAGTCGACTTATTAGTTCCTGGTTCTGGAGAATTAATGGGTGGTTCACAAAGAGAAGAACGTTATGATATGCTTATCAACAGAATGAAAGAGATGAATGTAGGAACAGAAGAATTAAATTGGTATTTAAATCTTCGCAAATATGGTGGCTGTATTCATTCTGGCTTTGGCATGGGATTTGAACGGTTAATTATGTATTTAACAGGAGTAGAAAATATTCGCGATGTAATTCCATATCCTAGAACTCCAGGAAATTGCGAATTTTAAAAAAATGTATAAAAAAATTTTTTCTTCTCATGCTATAAGTGGGAGGAAAAATTATGAAAAAATTATTGTGTATTTTGTCTCTTTCCTTACTTTTATTTACCGGTTGTAGCAATATGATGAATACACCAACCGAACGAGTAGAAGAATTTTTAGGAAAATATCAGTCTATGGACAGCGAAGTATTAGCGCAACTAGATAGTGTTATTTCTTCAGATACAACCATGAGTGATGAACAAAAAAAAGAATATCGTGCTTTGATGGAAAAACAATATCAAAATTTATCTTATAAGATTACCAATGAAGAAATTGATGGAGATAATGCAACAGTAGATGTGGAAATTGAAGTGTTTGATTACGCTACTTCCGTTGCAGAATCTAGAAAATATTATGAAGAAAATAAAGATGAATTTAAAGAAGGTGCAGAAGCAACCATTGATACAGATGATGATGTAAAAAATGATAATGATGCAGATGATGCAGAAGATTCAAATGAAGAAGATAAAGATGATACGAAGAAAGATACTACAACAGAACCAGAAGATTCTAAGTACATTGATTATAAAATTAAACAGTTAAAAGATGTCACAGATAAGGTAAAATACGAAATTACTTTTAATCTTACAAAAGAAAATGGTAAATGGAAAATAGAAGATATTAGCGATATGGATAGACAAAAATTACATGGTCTTTATGAAGACTAAATAGGAGGACAAATAGGTAGATAACTTATTTGTTTTTTTATTTTAAAGTAAAAAACACTTTTCCTTTTCTAAGTTTTATGATATTATTATATATATTAGGAAGATATGCAGAAACGGAGGATATAATTATGGCTTTGGATAAATTAAAAAATCTATTAGTAGGTGGAGACGATAATGATAATGAAGATACAGCAATAGAAGAAGAATTTTATACTACTTCAAGAAGTGAATATCATGCAGAAAATGGTTTAGCAGGAAGTAAAATGATGTTATTAGAACCTCGTGCTTATTCAGAAAGTCAGCAAATTGCTGATTATTTGAAAAATCGTAGTACGGTAGTAGTTAATTTAAAAAGAGTAACACCAGATCAAGCAAAGAGAATTGTTGATTTCTTATATGGAACAATTTATGCAATTAATGGAGATTTACAAAAATTAGGAGGAGGAATTTTCCTTTGTACACCAAATAATGTTAATGTAGAAGGAAAAATTAGTGATGATAATGCAACTCCTAGTAAATCTAGCCGTAGTAAGAATACAAAAGAAAAAGAGACAGATGAGGATGATTTCTTTTAAAGTTTAAGTGTAGTTTCTGAGGTGATTATATGGAAAAATTTAGTTATGAGGCTAATGGATATAATCGTGTTGAAGTGAATCGTTTTGTTCAAGAAGTCATTGATCAAACAGAGGGAATTATTACAAAATGTAAACGACAGAATGCGGAGATTGAAAAATTAAAAGCAGAGATAGAACATTATAAGAGTTTAGAAGAAACTTTGAAAATGGCGATTATAAAAGCAGAAGAAACAGGTGACAATATCAAAAGAGTCGCTCGAGAAGAGGGTGAAATGATTGTCACCGATGCAAAACACAATGCGAGTAGAATTGTCAATGAAGCATTATTAAAAGCGGAAAAGATTGAACAAAATAGAGAAACATTAGAAAAGAATATGAAAATTTTTAAAAGAAAATTAAAATTAATTTTAGAACAACAAATGGCCGTGGCAGAAGAAATTGAAGTTTTAGAATTAGATCCTGAATAGGATTTTTTCTTTTTAATAGAAACTGAAGATTTCATCTTTTTTTTTCTCCTAGTTTTTGATATACTTGAATAGAATAGAAGGTGTTTAGTGTGATAGGGAACATGTTAGAAATTATTGACAATAATGTAATAGTCCAATTAAATATTGATATTAACAAACAAGCCAATTTAGTGCAACTTCATGTAGTATTTGAAGATGGAAAAACCAAAATTGTAGGTGAAATTGTAAGTGTTACTCAAACAACGATGAAAATCAATATTGTAGGAGAATTGAAAGACAATACTTTTTTCCCTGGATCTAGCACAAAACCTTCTTTTAAGTCTAATGTTCGAATGATTAAAGTGGAAGAATTAGAAATGATTCTTGGAAAACAAACAATAATAAAGGGATATACAAATTTTGGTTATAGCAATGTTTATCATGGTTATCCTATTAATGTTTCGATTAATGATTTTTTCAGCAATCATTTTGCTGTTTTAGGAAATAGTGGTGCTGGGAAAAGTTGTACCATTGCTTCTATTTTACAAAAATTATTTTTAGGAGATACAATTTCTCCTACCAATGCCAATATGTTTTTCTTTGATGCTTATGGAGAATATACGAATGCTTTTGAAAAATTACACGAGGTAAATAGTGCAATTCATTATAAAACTTACACAACAAATACCTTAAATCCTAATACAGATATATTACAAATTCCTGTTTGGTTATTAGATGTAGATGATTTAGCATTACTTTTAGATGTAACAACACCAACCCAACTTCCTATCATTGAGAAGACTTTGAAATTGGTACCTATTTTAACAGGAAAAACAGAAATGGTAATTCGCAGAAAAAATGATATTATCGCAAGAGCACTACAAGATATATTATTAAGTGGAAATGATTCTACTAAGATTAGAGATCAGGTAGTGGCAGTACTTACAAAGTTTAATACACCAGAACTTAATTTAGAAAGTACGATTGCGCAACCAGGATATGTTCGTACTTTAAAACAATGTTTATTTGTAGATAAAACTGGAAAAATGCAAGAAATGGAATTAGTCGTTGAATTTATTCGGGGATATATTGTAGAAGAACAGGAAGAAGTAAAAGAAGAAGAATTAAATCCCTATTATACACTATCTGATTTAGAATTGGCGATGGAGTTTGCCTTAATCAGTGAAGGAATTTTAAAAAGCGAAAAAGTATTTGATTATGCAAATGTATTAAATGTTCGTCTTCATACTTTAGTAAATGGAGAAAATAGTAAATATTTTTCCTATCCTAGATATGTTACAAAAGACCAATATATTGAGGAATTATTAGTAGATAGAAGAACAGGGAAAAAATGTCAAATCGTTAATTTTAATATCAATTATATTGATGATCGTCTAGCAAAAGTAATTACAAAAATTTTATCTAGAATGCTATTTTTAAAGGCAAGTGAAATGAATCCAAGAGGAAGTAGAGCATTCCATATTATCATAGAAGAAGCACACCGCTATGTTCGGCATGATTTAGATATGGAAATATTAGGATATAATATTTTTGAACGAATTACAAAAGAGGGAAGAAAATATGGAGTATTTTTAGGACTAATTACCCAAAGACCTAGTGAACTTTCCGATACTTGCATTTCTCAATGTTCTAACTTTATTATTTTAAGAACATTGCATCCAAAAGATTTAACATATATTAAAGAAATGGTGCCAAATATTTCAACAGAGATTGTAGCACAATTAAAAAATTTAAAACCAGGAAACTGTATTGCCTTTGGTAGTGCTTTTAAAGTACCAATTTCAATGTATATTGAATTGCCAAATCCAAGACCATTGAGTAATAATGTAGACTTAGAAGTAGTGTGGTATCAACCTAGTGCACCGACCACGATTGTGTCACAAACTTATGCCATTCCGGAAGAAAGCCCCTTAGCAGTAGATCAACAAACACAAGCGACGCCTTCTCAATTTTTTCAAACAGCAAGGACAACGATTCCTACCAATCAGCAATCAACATCATCACAAGAACTTTCTTTAGATTAGTATTTGCAAGTAATGGTTTTTATGTTATAATACCTACTTAGCGAGGTGATAACATGTATCAACAAGTAAAAAATATTGAATTAACAAAGGAACAGTACAAATATCTAAAAAAGAACTATACCAAAGAAGGAAAAGAAGGAGTAATTATACCGATACCCAAACAGAGAATAGTAAAGTTATTGAAATCTTATCCAGAGGAAGACGCTAACAAAGCCAAAAAAATTCGGGAAAATAAACTTCAAAAAATTCTTTGTCTTTCTCAGCAAGAACTAGAGAATCCAATTCGTATTATGAATATCTTGAGTTATGAACATCAGTTTGTTGGATATATTACCTCTTCTTGTCAAGGGAAAACATTAGAAGAGTTAAGAAATGTTCCTTTTTCACTTAGAGTAGAGATTTTAAAACAATGTAGAAAAATATTACTAGATTTTCATGCGAACGATATTATTTATGGCGATATTAATATGAATAATATTGGTTATAATGCAGAAACAAATCAAACATTTTACTATGATTTAGATAATGTAGCATATAAGAATTATCCTATTGATAAACTAAATTTGTATGCTCAAGAATATTTAAAAACTCATAAAAAGATAGATCGAGATTTTGATATTTATCTTCTTAATTTATTAGCATCTGATTTTTTATCTTCTCAAAATGGCTATCAAGAGGGGATTGCTTATTTAATTAATGAAAAAAATAATACTGGAGTTTATCAAAAAGGAAATCCTGGACATGAATTAATCAAAGTATTTAGAACCAATTCCAAAACAAAACCAAGTTGTATTATTGATCACTTATAAGAATAAGAAAAGGGGAATATATTATGGAACGACTTCAAAAAGTCATTGCGAATGCAGGAATTGCTTCTAGAAGAGAAGCAGAAAAGTTAATTGAACAAGGAAAAGTAAAAGTAAATGGTGAAGTAGTTACAAAACGAGGAACACAAGTATCCAAAAAAGATGAAATTGAAGTAAATGGGAAAGGACTAGAAAAAAGCATAAAAGAATACTATCTTCTATATAAACCAAGAGGAACGATTAGTTCTACTAAAGATGAGAAAA
The DNA here is from genome assembly GCA_947600015.1 of uncultured Bacilli bacterium. GTDB lineage: Bacteria > Bacillota_I > Bacilli_A > RF39 > UBA660 > CANRGD01. The sequence goes on along the minus strand of CANQFX010000002.1, from coordinate 2,961 downwards.
ATAGGAAAACAGTAGTAGATCTGATTCCAACAAAAACCAAAATTTATCCAGTAGGGAGATTAGACTATGATACTACAGGAGTACTATTACTGACGAATGATGGAGAGTTTGCTAATATTTTAATGCATCCTAGTCATGAAATAGAAAAAGTATATACAGCAAAAATAAAAGGGATAATCAATGGAGAAGAAATAAATAAATTAAAAAATGGTGTTTTCCTTGATGATGTTTTAGTAAAAGCATCGCGAGTAAAAAGAAAAAAAATAGATTTGAAAAGTAATAGTTCGATAGTACAAATTACCATTCATGAAGGCAAAAATCATCAAGTAAAAAGAATGTTTGAAGCAGTCGGCTATGAAGTATTAAAATTAAGAAGAGAAAAAGTTGCTTTTTTTGATTTAAAGAATTTATCTTCTGGTGAATTCCGTATGTTAACACCAAAAGAAGTAGCTAAAGTATATGCACTTGTCAATAGCAAAAAGTAAGAACTATTTTTATTCGCTAACTATAGAGATACTTTCTATTGAACAAAATGAAACAATTATTTCCACGTTTTACGTTTGGGATACTAAGGAGTATCTCATTTTTATTTGGCAAAATTGTAGGGGGGGGGGGTATAATTTGAATAGAAGAAAATAAAAGCGGAGGAAAAAAGAGAAATGAAAAAAGAAAAGAAGAGCCATTTAAATTTATGGATATACGTAATGATTACAGTATGTATTTTATCTAGTAGTATTGCTTATAGTGCTTTAAATGCTAGTGTTAAAATTACAGGGGATACAGGAATTAATTTTAAAGAAAATTCTTCTGAACCCAATGGCAAAGGAGTATATGAAAGAAAAGGGACAGAGAATCAACAATATCCTATCTATTATTATCGGGGAGAAGTCGATAATAACAATGTCATATTTGCGAATTACTGTTGGAAGATTGTAAGGACAACAGAAATAGGAGGGATAAAATTAATCTTTAATGGCACACCATCTAGTAGTAATACTTGTAATAATACAGGAACTGCTTCGCAGTTAACGACCAAAGCATTTAATTCTTCTGATAATTCTCCCACTTATGTAGGATATAAATATGGGACGGTCTATAGAGTTACAGAGGAAAGTACATTAAGTGGAGGAGTGTATGGAAGTAGTGTGAGTTATAATGGAGGAACATATACATTAGAAAATACATCAAATAAATTAGATAATACACATCATTATGCCTGTGGCCGTGACAAGGTGCACACAAAAATAATAAACTACTTCGTAAATGTTGACGTAAGAACAAACGTTTTATATACTATACAGTAAGGAGGTAATTAATGAATCAAGAGAAAATGCACTTAGTAAAAAAAATATTTAACAACGAAACAATTAGAACTATTTGGGATAAGGAAGAAGAAAAATATTTTATCAGTATTGTTGATATTGTTAGTGTGATTTCAGAAAGTAAAGATGGAAGAAAATATTGGAATAAACTAAAACAACGTCTTAAAGATGAAGGAAATGAAACGGTGACAAATTGTCACCAGTTGAAACTTAAGGCTAATGATGGTAAATATCGTATGACTGATGTTGTTGATATTGAAGGAATGTTTAGAATTATTGAATCAATTCCTAGTAAAAATGCAGAACCAATTAAACAATGGTTAGCAAAACTCGGTAGTGAGAGAGTTGATGAAACATTTGACCCATCACTCGCAGCACAAAGAGCGGTAGACTTATATAGAACAAAAGGTTATGATGAAAAATGGATTGCTAAGAGAATTAAAGGTATTCAAGATAGAAAACAACTTACTGATATATGGAAAGATGGAGGAATTACTGGCTCAAAAGAATATGCAATTCTAACGAATGAAATTTATAGAGAATGGTCTGGCATGACTGCTAAACAATATAAATCATTTAAAGGACTTCGAAAAGAATCTTTAAGAGATAATATGAGTGATATTGAAGTAACCCTTGCGGATTTAGGTGAAATAGCAACCAGAGAAATAGCTAAAAAGAGAAACCCTAAAGGTTTAAATGCAAATATTGAAGTAGCAAGACGTGGTGGAAAAATTGCAGGTAATGCAAGAAAAGATTTAGAACAAGAAATTGAGGAAAGCATAGTTACTAATAATAATGCATTAAATTATGAATACATAGAAGAAAAAGAAATTGAAATGAAAAATGAAAAGGAATTTGTAGGTGAAGTAAATGGATAATAAATTTAATAATATGATTAATGAGTTTTTAGCAAATACTGATGCAAAAGATGAAAAGGAATTAAACGAAAAATTACAAGAATTTATAGAAAAATACAATGCTGGAGAAGTAAAGTATGAGAATACAATATTGGATGATGCTTATGAACTATTAGAAAAAGCAGAAAGGACTAGATCTAAAGCACAAGCTATAAAATATGCAAAAAAAAGCATATGATATATGTCCAGCTTGCTTTGATGCAGTATTATTTCAGGTACATTTAGAAGATAATCCTTTAAAAAGGTGGAAACTATTAGAAGAGGGATTAGCTTTTGAAAAAGACAGATTAAAAAATGAAGGATACTTTGATAAAGATAATATTGGACATTTTTATGGAATATTTGAAACTAGACCATATATTAGAGGCTTATATGCAAAAGCAGATTACTTAATTTTAGATGGAAAAATAAAGCAAGCACGTGATGTTTGTAAAGAAATTCTTAAATTAAATGAAAATGATAATACGGGTGCTAGATATTTACTTATGGCGATATATGCTTTTTTAGAAGAAGAAAATGATATGCTTAAACTATATAAAAAATATTCTGAGGAAAACTTAGAAATGCTATTTCCACTATTTATACTTTATTATAAACAAGGAAATGACAAGAAAGCTCTTGAATATTTAGATCGAATAAATAAAACTAATCCAGATTTTATAAAATTTTTTAAAGGTACAATGAAAGAAAATAAAAATGTTCCAGAAGGATATTATTCTAAA
>CANQFX010000001.1 GCA_947600015.1 uncultured Bacilli bacterium | reverse complement strand
TCATCTACAATTGATAAATCATCCATATCATCATCGTCATCTAAATCAACCTCATCATCAGTTATTTCGATACTATCCATAGAATCATTATCAGTATCACCATTATTATCACTATCTTCTTCATCAAATGATGCTTCTTCATCTTCGTCTTCCATAGCATCTTCATCCATATCATCATCTAAAACTATTTCTACTTTATGTTTATCTTTTAAATCCCATTCAGAATTATCAAGTAAAATAAATCTTTTATCTGTCGATAGTGATGTATAATAATCACCTATTTTCTTTTCAAAGGTATTTTTTGGTAATTCTAGTAATTCAATAATTTTTTTGAATAAATCTGCTGTATTTATTGATTTTTTACTTTCTTGTAATATTAAATTGGTAATATCTTTATTAGATAATAATTCTAACTCTTCTTTTGTCATTTTTTTAAGACTCATATTGCCCTCCTATATCAACTAACACATTATATGCTTGGATTTCTTTTTTTGTTATTATAAAAAATTATCAATAAACTTATAACATATATCTTACTGAAACACAACACTTTTTTACATTTTTCTTGGAACTTTTATTCCTAATATGTCCAAAAGTAATTTATTTATATCATATACCACTTTTGTTAAAACTAACCAAGATTCTTGTAAGTTTTGATTTTCTTCTGTTAATACTTTATTTTCTGCATAAAATTTATTATATAAAGAAGTAATATTATATAAATATTCAGCAATATCATTTAATGTTTTAGATTCTAATGATTTTATTAATACATCAGAAAGATTTAATATCATGAGTCCTAATTCTTTTTCTTCTTTGGTTTTTATTTGTGTCACTTTTTCTTGCTTTAGGCTTTTGGCCTTATCTAAAAGTGATTTCATACGAATGGTAGAGTAGAGTAAATAGGGTCCCGTTTTTCCCTCCAAATCCGAAAATTTATCTACTTCAAAGATAAAATCTGTAGTTCTGTGTGGTAGAAAGTCGGCATATTTTAATGCCGCTACAGCAACCATTTGCGCTACTTCTTCTTTTTCCGTTTCAGAAACAATCTCTTCTTTGATTCGTTTTGTTGTTTCTTCTTTTACCAGTCCAATTAAATTTTTAAGAGTCATTACTCCACCATCTCTTGTTTTAAATGGTTTTCCATCTGGACCATTCATAGTTCCAAAACCAATATATTCTAATGTTACTTGATCTTCTACAAGATGGGCAAGACGAGCAGCACGAAACACCTGTTCAAAGTGAAGTTGTTGTCTACCATCAGCTAAATACCAAATCTCATCAGGATTAAATTTTTTCTTTCTTTCTAATATTGTCGTTAAATCTGTTGTTTCATAAGAAATAGATCCATTAGACTTAATAAATAGGAGAGGGGGCATTGGAGATGTATCATCTTCTTTTTTTACTTCTACAATCTTTGCTCCTTCACTTTCTTCTAATAAATTTTTTGTTTGAAAAATATCATTTAATTCAGCAAAGTATTCTACAGCATCACTTTCTCCTTGCCATAAATCAAAAGATACATTTAATTCTTCATAGGTTTTTTTAATTTCCTGCTTAGAAATTTCTACTACTTTTTTCCACAAATTGTAATAGCCTGGTTCTTTATTTTGAATTTTAACTGTAATTTCCCTTGCTTCCTCTAAGTAAGATTCATCTTCTTTTGCCTTCAAAGAGGCAATCGGGTAAATTTCTTCTAAATCTTGATTTGTAATAGGAAGAGTAATTTCATTATAGTCTCCTTGATAAGTTTCATCAAAATAAGCCAATTCAGGATAATGTTTTTTGATTTCTAAAATGACAAGTCCTAATGGTCTTCCATAATCCCCTAAATGGGCATCTGCTAATACTTCGTATCCCAAAAGGCGTGCTAATCTTTTTAAGGCTTCTCCTAAATCCGCACTTCGTAAATGTCCCACATGTAAGGCTTTTGATACATTGGCACCTCCATAATCAATAATCACTTTTTTTGAAGGTAATGTATCAATTGCTTCTTGGATATTTTGATGAATTTTATTGAAACATTCGATTAAAAACTCATCACTTAAGGAAATATTAATAAATCCTGGACCAGCAATATTAATATTTTGTAACCTGTTATCCTTTTCTAATACCTTTGTAATATCTTGGGCAATCTCTCTAGGAGGTTTTTTATATTTTTTTGTTAACGCCATAGCATCATTTATTTGATATTCTCCTAAATCTTTACGGTTGGATGGCTGTAAGAAAAAGTTCTCTATTTCATACCCTGCTTCTTTTATTTTTTCTTTTAATTCTTTCTCTAATTCTTTCTTTATACTCATTTATATCACCTCAATTTTATATTGATATTCTTCCTCTTCTAATTGATAATTAATACTCATATTTTTTTCGTCTTGTTTTATTTCTTTTGTTTTTAATTTTAAATATACTATTTGATTTAACTCTTTTATTTCAATACTTGCTTTTGTTATCTTGTTTTTTTGAAAAGAATATATCATGCAAAAGTCTTTATTTTCTCTTATTAATTTTTGATTTTTATAATCATATTTCACAAGTGTCTTGTTTTCATCTTGTTCTTGATAGAGAATACAGTCTTCTAGTTCTTTATAAATAGCATTATATATTTTTTCTATCTTTTCTTCCTGCGTTGTTAAACTTACTTTTATTTTTATTTTTGGCATATTCTCACCTGAAATTTCTAGTAATGATTATAACATAATTCTTTTTATTTTCATACATATTTTCAATTCTTTGTTTAAATACTATTAAAAGAAAAGGGTGAAGTAAAGTGAATAGAAAAAGAAAAAAGAAAAAGATTTTATTTAAAATAATGATGTTTTTTTTCATTTTATTTGTTTTGGTAATTACAGGAGTATTTATTTATATTAAGACTGCTCCGAAACTAGAAATTAATAGTGCAAATAGTTTGATGTTTTATGATCAAAAAGGAGAAGTGTTTTTTCAAGGGAATGAATCAAAACAATGGGTAAGTTTAGACCAAATCTCTGATTATTTAATTGAGGCAACTATTAATACAGAAGATAAAAATTTTTATAAACATCATGGATTTGATTTTTTACGTATTTTAAAGGCTACTTATATTAATCTTACTAGTGGAAAAACAGAGCAGGGGGCTTCTACAATAACACAACAATACGCAAAAAATTTATTTTTAGATTTTTCAAAGACTTGGAAAAGAAAATGGGATGAAATGTGGTATACCATGAGAATAGAGTCTTCTTATTCAAAAGATGAAATTTTAGAAGGATATCTAAATACAATTAATTATGGTCATGGAAAATATGGTATTGAAAATGCTAGTAATTTTTATTTTAATAAGTCAGCAAAAGATTTGACTCTTGCTGAGGCTGCACTTCTTACAGGAATTCCTAAATCTCCTGCTAATTATTCTCCTTTTGTTGATTTTGAAGTGGCAAAGAAGAGACAATTGTTGGTTTTAGATTTACTTGTAAAAAATGGTGTGATTTCAGAAGAGGAAAAAAACAATGCATATCAAGAAGAATTGCATCTTAGTGGAAAAGAAGAACAAGAGGAATTAAGTACTATTATGTATTATCAAGATGCAGTAGTGCAAGAGTTAAAGAAAATTCATTCTATCCCAGAATCGTATACTGATACCAAAGGATTACAAATTTATACCAATCTTGATTTTAATGCACAAAGAAATTTAGAAAAAACGATTGATGAAACGATCCCTGAAGAGTCTAAAATTCAAGTTTCCGCTGTTTTAATGAATCCAAATACTGGGGGAATTCTTGCATTGATTGGAGGACGGGATTATCAAAGTTCCTCTTATAATCGAGCGATTTCTTCCATACGACAAGTAGGATCTACGATGAAGCCATATCTTTACTATGCTGCCTTGGAAAATGGGTTTACTTCTAGTTCTGCTTTTACGAGTGAAGCTACTACTTTTACTTTTCAAAATCAAGACGATTATTCTCCCAAAAATTATAATGACACTTATGGGAACAAACCAATTTCTATGGCTACTGCCATTGCATATTCTGAAAATATTTATGCTGTAAAAACACATTTATTTTTAGGAAGTGATGCATTAATTAATGTGGCAAAAAGAGTAGGGATTACTGCTAATTTGCAAGATGTTCCTTCTTTACCTTTAGGGACGAATGAGATTAGTATTATTGAAATGGCGGCTGGATACTCCGCATTTGCTAATTTAGGATACAAGGTAACTCCTCACTTAATTGAAAAGGTAGTAGATAAAGAAGGAAATGTTTTATATCAAGCCAGTAATAAAAAAGAGTTAGTTTTAAATTCTAGTCTTGTTTATATTCTTAATAATATGCTTACAGGAACTTATGATCCAGATTATATTGATTATAATTATCCTACAGCCATAGGTCTTTCTTCGAAACTAACGCATAAATATGCCCTAAAAAGTGGAACAACAAATAGTGATAATTGGAATATTGGATTTAATCCTGATATTGTGAGTGCTGTATGGTGTGGGTATGATGACAATCAATCTCTTTCTACTTCCGAATATAAATATGCACAAAATATCTGGTATCAATCGGTAGAAAACTATGAAAAAGCGCAAGCAAAAGATTTTTGGTATCAAAAACCAGATAATGTTTCGGCCGTATTTGTAGAACCAATTTCAGGGAAACCTGCAACACAAAATTCTCCAAAACAAAAACTTATGTATTTTATTAAGGGAACAGAACCTCGTGAAACGGATCAAACTTTCGATGAAAAGTCATCTAATCAAGTAGGAACCTAATCTTAAATTTACTCTATTTTTATTGTTTCTTATTATTTCTTTTGATATAATGAGATTAGTATTGAGGTGAGGCAAGTTTATGATAGAAATTATTTGTGCCATTGTCTTTGTTATTATAGTTATTATCATTGGCAAAGTAGAAAAAAGTAAATTTCAATTTTGTAATATAAAAATGGACGAAGCAGAAAATAATATTGGTTTATTATTAGAAAAGAAAGAAGAAATTTTAAAGAAGACGAAACCAATTATAAAGAAAGAACTAAAATTAAAGGAGTTTTTAGAAGGGTTAGATACAACAGAAGAAAATCATTTGAAAAAAAATGAAATTCTGCGAAACGTTTCAAATGAATTATTCAAAACACTAGAAGAAAATGAAAAATTAATGAAAAGTGAAAAATTAATCTCATTAATTAAACAACTTAATTATAATGAGGATGACTTAATTGGAACAATTAAATTTTATAATGATACTGTTGTTTCCTATAATCAATTAGTAAATAGTTTCCCTGCTAATCTTGTAGCTATTTTTAGTCGCTATAAAAAGAAAGAGTTTTATAAACATGAAAAAAGGGAACCTTTTGAAATCTTAAATGAACAAGAAGAAGCATAAGGGGGTTTATATGAGTTTTATTGAAAGTATGAAAAAAAGGGCAAAGATGGAGAAAAAAACCATTGTTTTGCCTGAAACAATGGACAAAAGAATACTAGAAGCAGCTTATAAAATTTTAGAGGAAGATCTTTGTCACTTAATTTTAATTGGCAACGAAAAAGAAATGAAAAAAATCTGTTCTTTTGATTTATCTAAGGCTGATATCATTGATCCTTATACTTCTACATTAACAGAAGAATTAGCAACAGAACTTTTTGAATTAAGAAAACATAAAGGTCTAACTTTGGAACAAGCAAAAAATCTTTTATTGGATGATTTTATGTACTATGCTTGTATGCTTGTAAAAGTAGGGAAGGCAGATGGAGTTGTCTCTGGCGCTTGTCATTCCACGGCAAACACTTTAAGACCAGCGCTACAAATCATTAAAACAAAACCAAATACGAGTTTAGTTTCCGCCTTCTTCTTAATGGTTGTTCCTCATTGTTCTTATGGAGAAAATGGAATTTTTATTTTTGCGGATTCTGGCTTAGTTCAAAATCCAAATGCAGAAGAGTTAGCAGCCATTGCAGCTAGTAGTGCAGAAAGTTTCTCATTTTTAGTGGGAAAAGAAGCAAAGGTAGCAATGCTTTCTCATTCTACAAAGGGAAGTGCAACTCATGCGGATGTAGAAAAAGTAACGAATGCTCTTTCTATTGTAAAAGAAAACTATCCACAATATAAGATAGATGGAGAATTTCAATTGGATGCAGCTATTATACCAGAGGTAGCAAGAGAGAAAGCACCTCATAGTGAGATTGCAGGGAAGGCCAATGTATTAATTTTTCCAGATTTAGATGCTGGTAATATTGGTTATAAATTAGTACAGCGACTTGCCAAAGCAGAAGCCTATGGGCCGATTACCCAAGGGATTGCAGCACCAATTAATGATTTATCACGAGGGTGTAGTGTAGAAGATATTATCGGCGTAGTAGCAATTACTGCACTTCAAGCACAAAAAAAATAGGATTTCCTATTTTTTTTATGTGATTGTTGTATTTTTTATGTATTTTAATACTTTTTGAAACACTGGTTCTTTTTCATAAATTGGTTTATCCCACGTATACCAAATATCAAAAGCCGTTTCTGCTCCTTGTTCTAGTATTTGTTTAATTCTAGTATTTTGAAATACAATATTATTTTCTTGATTATGTAAAGATTTTTGACATCCCATATCTTGGTATACTTTTGCTTGAATATCTGCTTCTAACTTATCACAATAATAAGCAAATTTTGATTCAGAGGTATCTTGTTCGTCAAAACTAAATAATAGTTTTAATAATAAGTCTTTATTTTTAAGATTACCTAAAGCTTCTACCATGGCTTTATGTTCAATTTCTTTTTTCTCTTCTGGAGTAATACCATCGAAAGGTGTGATATCACCAATACTGATTTCTCCTATTTCATGAACACATAAGGCCGTAACTACTTCATCAATATCAATTTTAAAATCAAATTCCGAATCTAGAGCTATAGCTAAAGCTATTGTTCCAACAATATGTTCCGAAATTCTTTCCGTTCTATTTATAGAAATATTCCAATGTTTTGAATCCCAACCACTGCGTTCTTTCTTTTTTAAGGTGCGATTTTTATAATAGAATTGAAATATCTCATAATTTTTTGCTTCATCGTTCCCTAATCGGTCCAAGATACCATAATTTTTAGCAACTTTATATAATTCATCCACATTCATAGCACATATATTTTCTTCTACTAGAAATTCTTCAAAAAAGTATTCTAATGCTAACTCTGACATTATACATTCAAATGCAAAGTTTGATGATTTATTTGAAGTTTTATCTGTACTAGTAACTTTAGATGTTTTATCCATATATTTTTTTGTTTCATTAGGATAGTAAAAATCTAATGTTTCAATCAAAATTGTTTTTATTGTTCTTCCTGTATTTTCCGTTTTATGGTATTCGGAATTCATTGCTACCGCTAAAATCATTGCCCCATATATTTGATCGGCTAAACTTTGCTTATTATCTCTAGTAGCATATTTTAAATGGTTGGCTAACATATAAAATTCTATTACGTTTTTAATTTCTTCTTGTGTTGATGTTGACATATCTTCACTCATTTCTATTTTTTAAATTAATACTTAACACAGACGCATATTTTTTCTATTCAATTGCCCAATTAATTTCTTTCATACCATTTTTCTTTAAAAATTCATTTGTTTTTGAAAATGGCTTGCTTCCAAAAAATCCATGATAGGCAGAGAAGGGGGAAGGGTGAGGGGATTCAATGATGTAATGAATAGGATTTGTAATTAACGTTTTCTTTGCTCTGGCATAGCTTCCCCACAAAATAAATACTATAGGGGTTGTTTTTTCATTTATTATTTTTATTACCTCATCTGTAAATATTTCCCATCCTCGATCTTTATGAGAAGTCGGAGTATGGGCTTCTACAGTTAAAACAGCATTTAATAATAATACTCCTTCTTTTGCCCATGGTTTTAGAGAATTTTTTTTAGGAAAAGGAATATTTAAATCTGTTTCTAATTCTTTAAATATATTTTGTAGAGAAGGGGGTTTTAAAACTTCATTACTAACAGAAAAAGATAATCCTTCTGCTTGATTTGGGCCATGATAGGGATCTTGCCCTAAAATCACTACTTTAATGTTGTCAAAATTTGTATATCGAAAAGCATTAAATACTTCTGTTTGTTTAGGGTATATTGTTTTTGTTTTGTATTCTTGTTTAATAAAATTCATTAATTTCTGAAAGTAGTCTTTTTTATATTCTTCTTTTAATAGAATGTCCCAATCATTCCCAATCATATGATACCTCCTATTTATGATAACTTTCATTATTTATAATTTTATAAGCTCGATAAATTTGTTCCAACAAAATAACTCGAAAAAGTTGGTGTGGGAAAGTCATTTTCGATATAGAAAGATGCCATTTTGCTTGTTGTTTTATTTCCTTGCTAAGGCCATTACTACCTCCAATAATAAAAGTTATATTACTAGTTTCTATTTGTAATTTATTTATTTTTTCTGCGAAACTTTCTGAACTTTCTTGTATCCCTTCAATTTCCAATGTTATGATATAGTCTTTTTCTGTAATATATTTCTTTATTCTTTCTCCTTCTAACAGGATTCGTTTGCTTTCTTCACCCACAATTTCATCTTTTATTTCTATTATTTCTATTTTTGTATATTTTTTAATTCTTTTTTTATAGTCTTCTATTGCTTCTTTTAAGTATTTTTCTTTTATATTTCCGACGGCTAATATTTTTATCATTTTATACCTCAATGATAGGACATTCTTCATGTTGATGGGCAATTAAAATTTCTATTTCCTTATCCTTCAAACTTTCTTTCACTGTATTCAATGCTAGTTCTTCCGTATTATTTTTTTCACTTAAATGAGCTAAAATAATATGTTTTGTATTTTCACCTACTAATTGTTTTAAATACCTTGCAGAAGTTTTATTTGATAAATGACCGATATCACTAATTACACGTTCTTTTAAAAACCTAGGATATGGTCCATCCATTAACATTTCTTCATCATGATTGCTTTCTATAATATACATCTCTTTTTTGGCCATTTTTGTTAAATATTTTCGATTAATATAACCAGTGTCTGTAACATATACTAACGTTTTATTTTCTGAAGAAATTATAAATCCTACAGAACAAGGGGCATCATGAGAAGTATGAATTAATTCAATTTCTATTTCATTGATTTTAAAATGATCATCAATAAAAATACATCGTTCTCTTGGGAGATATTCTTTTAAACTTTCATACATTGCTTCTGGAATATAAGCATTTAGTTTTGTATATTTTACTAAGGTAGAAAGTCCATTAATATGATCTTTATGGCAATGAGTAATTAAAATACCATCAAAATCAGCAAAGGTAAGGGAAGAGTCTTCTATATTTCTTTTTAAGGTCAAGTATGAAATTCCCATATCAATAATGAGATTTGTTTTTTTGGCTAGGACAATGGAACAATTTCCTTTGGAACCACTTGCGATTACTTTTACTTTCATATTAATAGAAATTCATCGCGTTTAACGCTCTTCCTCCACGATAAGGATAACCTTGCCAAATTGCGAAATGAACATGCACTCCTGTCGCAGCACCTGTCATTCCCATTGCTCCTATCACTTGACCTTTTACGACATTATCTCCTACTTTTACATAACGACATCCATTGCATAAATGCGCATACATAGAATAATAACCATTATGATGATCAATTGTAATATATTGCCCATTATCATATTTATAAGCAGATTGTACTACTGTTCCAGATTGAGCGGCAAAAATATTAGAACCGTATCCACATCCTGCAATATCAGTACCATCATGCAATACTCCCCAACGCCATCCAAATGGACTAGAAATGGAAGCACATGTTGCTGGCCATCCCCACTGACCTTTTGTCGCAACAACAGTTCCATAGCCTGCACCATAATTGGACTCTTTTCCACCTTTGACAACAATTTCGTTGACTGGTTCTTTGATTACTTCCGTGGTAACTGTGACTACATTTTTTGTTTCTCCATTTACTTTTTGGATTTTTTGCGTTACTTTATTTTCTCCTTTTGACCCTTTCTGAATCACTTCATTGTATCCTACATATTTGCTGTTATCATATCTCGTTTCCGTTGTATAATTTTTCTCTTCTCTTACTACGACGTGGTCTTCTTCTACAATATTAAATTGTGGTTTCAAAATTCCAATTGTTACTTCTTGTCCGGCATATAATAAACTATTTGTATCGGAAAAAGAAGGATTTGCAATTAAAAATTCTTCTGTTGATATTTTATTATTAAATGCAACGTCTTCAATCGTATCTCCTGTTTTTACTTCATATGTTTTTTGCTTTTCCGTTGTACCAAACAGTAAAAATTTACTTAAATTCTCTTTTTCTTGATAAATTGTTTGATCTACTGGAATATTTTGTTTTTTTATTGTAATTTTATTTTCAATATATATATTTTCAATAAGTTTTCCAGTATCTTTAATCTCTTTTTGTGTATTATTGGCATAAGCGGTATATTCTTCTTCTGGAATAAATGATTTTACTAAACTATCTACTGCATCAGAAAATACCTTTTTGTCTAATACATAAATTGTTTGGTCCTTACCTTTTACTTTTTTACCTTTATTATCTTTCGTATCAATTCCCTTAATCTTAATTGCATAGCCTTTAATTGTAAAAGGGGAGATGTCCTTAATTTTTTTATATATTTCTTGAATTGATTCTATTTCATCATCATATGTAATTTCCTTTAAAATATCTAATTCTTCCGGTAAATAGACTTTATCAACATGATATTTCTCTTTGATTTCTTGTTGCTTTTCATTAATATATTTTTCTAATTCTTCTTTGGATTCAATTATTCCTATTGATTTTCCCTTTAAATATACATGATATACAGTTTTGGGATTGATCTTTTGTAAAGAAAGACCAGTTCCTAAAAAGATAGAGAAAAATAATATAATAAGAAAAAAGATGGTTTCAAATTTTTTCATTCTATCCCTCCAATGGTTCTTTCTCTTTTTTATAGTTTAAAAAAGTCATTGTGCTTTTTTTAAATAAAAGTTCTATTGTTGTAGATGGTCCACTTCTGTGTTTTTCAATAATAAATTCACTAATACTTGTGTCGCCTTCTTCTTTTGGACCTTTCTTATAATAATCTTCTCGATATAAAAAGGCTACAATATCAGCATCTTGTTCAATAGATCCAGATTCTCTTAAATCACTCATTAATGGGCGTTTGTCCTCTCGTGATTCTACACCACGAGATAATTGAGATAAAGCAATAATAGGAATATTTAACTCTAAAGCTAGTGTCTTCAGACTTCTAGAAATATCAGATACTTCTTGTTGACGATTAACTCCATAATTTTTTCCTCCTGAGATTAATTGTAAATAGTCTATTACAATTAAAGCTAGGCCATTTTCACTACTTGCTAATCTACGACATTTTGCTCTGATTTCTCCAATTGTAATTCCTGGGGTATCATCCATTACTATATTTGTTGGAGAAAGCTGAGATATTGCTTCATTAACGCGTTTCCAATCATTTGGCATTAGATTTCCTGTTCTAAGTTTATTTCCTTCTACTTGCCCAACAGAGGCTAACATTCTTGTTGCAAGTTGTTCTGCAGGCATTTCCATATTAAATAGAGCAACAGACTTTTCTTGTGTCATGGCAACATGTGTTACTAAGTTTAAAGCAAAGGCAGTTTTTCCCATTCCGGGACGGGCAGCAATAATGATTAATTCACCAGAATGAAGACCTGTAGTAACGCGATCTAAATCATACCATCCTGTGGAAAGCCCTGTCACTTCTCCTTTATGTTGAGAAAGTTGATCTAAATCTGATTGGGTTTTATCTAATACATCTTTTATCAAGCGAAATTCACTGGATTTACGTTTTTTAACAATATTTAATATTTTCTTTTCAGAATTGTCTAAAAGGTCATTAATACTTTCTTCATTTTTATATCCTTCTTCGGCAATATCGGTTGCCGTTTGAATTAATCTTCTAATAATGGCAGACTCTTCTACTGTTTGAATATAATAGTCAACATTGCTTGCTGTAGGAACAAAATTAATAATTTCAGATAAATATTCTACTCCTCCTACTTCTGATAATGCATTGTCTTTTTGTAAATAACTTGTTACTGTTGTAATATCAATGGGAATTTTTTCTTCTGCTAGTGTTGCGAGTGTATTAAAAATTTTACCATTTCTCTCATCATAAAAAGATTCTTTTGTTAAAGTTTCTGCGGCTTTTTGAAGAGCATATTTCGATAAAAAACAGGCTCCTAGCACAGATTGTTCTGCTTCTAAATTATTAGGTAATGTTCTTGCTGACATATCTTCACCTCTATTTTATTACATGAATCTTTATTGTAGTTTCTACTCCTGGATATAAATTAATCTTTACATGATGAAATCCTAATGTAGAAATAGAATCATTTAAATTAATTTGACTTTTTTCAATAGAATAGTTCTTTTTTTTAAGTTCGTCTTTTATTTGTTTTACACTTATACTCCCGAATACTTTGTCTTGTTCTCCTGTTTTTACTTTAAATTCTAATGTTACTTGTTCTAATTCTTTTTTTAACATTTCTGCTTGTTTCTTTTTTTCTGCATTTTCTGCTGCTACTTTATCTTTTTCTTGTTCTAATTTCTTTAAGTTTTCACTATTTTTTACTATAGCATAACCGTTTTTAATTAGAAAGTTTTCTGCATATCCATCTTTTACTTTTTTTATTTGTCCCTTTTTTCCTTGATTTTTTAGATCTTTGATAAAGATTACTTCCATTTTATTCGCCTTCTTCTTTTTGAATTTGTTTTTTTAGTTCTTGTTCTACTTCTTTTATGGTTTTCCCTTCAAATTTAGCGGCACCATTATATGTATCTCCACCGCCTCCTAGTCTTTCCAAAATCTTACTAATATCATAATTTCCTAGGCTTCTAGCACTCAATCCAATCACATCTTTGCTAATCTTTCCAATGACAAAAGAGGCCTCTATATTATTAAAGAAAAGTAGCGTATCTGCAATTTTAGCTAAATCTTCTCTTCTATAAATAGTATAAGGGGTTGCTTTTGTAAAAGCGATTTTATCTTCAATCGTTTCTATATGAGATAATAATTTTTGTCTTTCTGTATATTCTAAGATATCTTGTTTTAATAAATATTGTACTTTTTTGGCACTTGCTCCTAAACTAGAAAGGTAATAAGCAGCATAATAAGTTTCATTATTTGTTTTTAATGTAAAATTATTCGTATCTAATACAATTCCTGCGAGTAAAAGAGTAGCATAATAAGAATCTAATTCTATTTCATAATATTCAATCAATTCTGCTATCATTTCGCATGTACTAGATACCTCTGTATCATTAATTATGATGGCATCTTTAATTGTTGTTTTTCCTAATTCATGATGATCAATTATCATTTTATTTTTTATTTTTTCTAATGGTTTTTTACTTTGAACTAATTCCACTTTATTCGTATCTAATACAATTAATAGATTTTTTTTATCTTTTGGATGAAGATATTTTTCAAGGTCTTCACTTTTTATTATTTTTATACATCCTTCTAATTCTTTTAATACTTTTTGTACTCCTAATTCATGTTTTTTATCATCGATAATGATATAACAATTTTTTCTTTTTTTGGTAAGAAGCATATACATTCCAATAGAACTTCCTAAAGCATCTAAATCCAAATCTTGATGAGCCATTAGGAAAATATTTTTTGATTTTCTTATGGATTTATTTAGTTCTTTTCTTTGCTTTATAATTCCCATTTCTGCCTCCTATTAAATATCACTTTTATTATATAATAATTTAGGTATTTTGTCTAATATTTCTACAAAAGAAAAAGTATATTTTGCATATACTTATTTTTACTTTGTATAAGGCATTAGTGCAATTGCACGAGCTCTTTTAATTTGTTGTGCAACTACTCTTTGATGTAGAGCACAAGTTCCTGTCACTCTTCTAGGAACGATTTTTCCTCGTTCATTAACATATCGTTTTAAAGTTTCAGGATCTTTATAGTCAACAGTTGCTTTTTTTGCACACATCATACATATTTTTTTCTTTCTTCTTACAAATTCTGCCATACTTTCCTCCTTTTAGAATGGTAATTCGTCATCACTTATTTCAATATTTGCACCGAAATCTGCAAAAGGATTATTGCTTACATCTGTTCCTTTTGGTTCAGGAGCAGATTCAAAATCATATGGAGTTGGTTCTTCATTGTTACTAGAAGTAGATTGATTAGAACTATTTGAATTTGACTTTGAGCCTAAAAATTCTACATTATCTGCAACAATTTCTGTTACATATCGTTTTTGTCCATCTTGTCCATCATAACTTCTTGTTTGAATGCGACCTTCTACCGCAACCTGACTTCCTTGGCTTAAATAATTTTTTACATTTTCTGCTTGCTTTCTCCAAACAACAATGTTAAGAAAGTCCGTTTCTCTTTCTCCTGCTTGATTTGCAAAAGTTCGGTTTACAGCTAAAGTGAAAGATGCAACGGGTGTATTATTCCCTGTATATCTTAATTCTGGGTCCCTCGTTAATCTTCCAATTAAAACTACTTTATTCATAAATTACCTCTTTTTCTATTAATTTTCTACTTTAACGATTAAATGGCGAAGTAGATTTTCATTAATCTTAGCAACGCGATCAAATTCTTTCACAGCAGTAGATGAACCTTCAACTACATATAAGTAATAGTATCCTGTTTTAAACTTACGAATTTCATAAGCAAGTTCTTTTTGTCCCATTGGTTTTTCTTCTAAGATATTTGCTTTTTGATCTACTAAAACTTTTTTCATATCTTCTGCTGTTTTTTTAATTTCTGCTTCTTCCATATCTGGTTTTACGATAAACATAATTTCATATTTATCCATATTTTACACCTCCTTTTGGACTATTCGGCCACCTATGTGGCAAGGAGTATTTCGCATACTCGTATGTATTATAACAAATTATTTATTATTTGTAAATTTTTTTATTATTTTTTTATTAATTGCTTATTTTTATTATTTTGATACTCTACTTTGAATTCATTTATATATTTTCTTATATCTTCTATTGTATATTCATTTTTTTGATATTTATGCTCTATTAGAAAATTTTCTACTTTAAATTCTTCAAATGATTCAAGGCCATTATCTTTTTCAGAATGATTATTACTTATGTAAAGTATTTCTAGATTCGTTTCTATGTCGTAATAATATTTGAAAATAATTTTACTTGTATATAGATTTTCTTGTTTTTCAGCCATATATATTTGCATATTATTATTTGGATAGTGAAAAACTAAAAATTCACATTTAATTAGATTATTATAAGAAATTGTATCTGATACTTCTATTTGTCCATTATCACCTGTATTATATGAAAATTCACCATCACATCCTGTTAATGTAGATAATCCTAGTCCTGCAACTAGAGAGTATGCTAATAATTGTTTCTTTTTTTGTAATAATAACTCTTTTATTTTCATATTTATTCCTCCTTTATACATTGAATCGAAAATGACAAATGTCACCATCTTGCATTAGATAATCTTTTCCTTCAAGTCTTGCTTTTCCTGCTTCTTTTACTTTTAATTCGCTTCCATACTCTATTAAATCAGTATATGATATTACTTCTGCTCTTATAAATCCTTTTTCAAAATCAGTATGAATTATACCTGCACATTCCTTGGCATTCATTCCTTTTTTAAATGTCCATGCTCTTACTTCATCTTTTCCTACAGTAAAATAGGTTGCAAGTCCTAAAATATCATAAGTTGCCGTTATTAATTTATCTAGACCTGATTCAGTTAATCCTAATGCTTCTAGCATTTCTTTTTTATCAGCTTCTTCTAGCTCACTTAAATCTTCTTCTACTTTAGCACATAAACTTACTACTTGTGACCCTTCTTTTTTGGCATATTCTTTCACTTGTATTACATAGCTATTATCTTCTTTTTCTAATTCATCTTCTTCTATATTTGCTAGATAAATAATGGGTTTTATTGTTAAAAAGCTATATGACTTTAATACTTTTTTCTCTTCTTTACTAAAATCTATTTGTCTTAGTGGTTTATTTTCTTCTAAAGCTTTCTTTGCTTTTTCTAAAGTTTCCACTTCTATTATTGTATCTTTATCTTTTGTCGTTCTTGCTTTTTTCGATACTTTTTCTAATCTATTATTAATAATATCTAAATCGGCAATAGCTAATTCTAAATTGATTGTTTCTATATCTCTTATTGGGTCAATCGTTCCTTCTACGTGAATTATTTTACTGTTATCAAAACATCTTACAACTTCAACAATGGCATCAACTTCTCTAATATGAGATAAAAATTTATTTCCTAATCCTTCTCCTTTACTTGCTCCTTTGACAAGTCCTGCAATATCTGTAAATTCATATGTTGTAGGAATAAAACGATTTGGGTCATACATTTTTTTTAACTCGTCCATGCGTTTATCTGGTACAGTTACCACTCCAACATTTGGTTCTATTGTAGCAAATGGATAATTTTCTGCTAATATCTTTTGATTAGTAATTGCATTAAATAAGGTGGATTTCCCAACATTTGGTAATCCTACAATTCCTGCTGTTAGACTCATATTCTTCCTCTTTTCTTCCTATATTCATTTCTTTTTTCTTTGCTTTTTATAATATCATATTTTCCTTTAAATATCTACATTAAAAAAACACCAAAGGGTGTTATATTGTTGGGTATACTCCTGGACCAATAGGAAGTCCAATCACATACCAACCGACAATAAGTAAAATCCAAGATAAACTAATTAATAAGAAATAAGGACTTATCATCTTTAGAGATTTTTTTATTGTATATGGTTTTTCTTTATTCAAATTATAAATATTTAAATATCCTAAATAGATTACAAAAGAAGCGAGTAGGGGAGTAAAACCATTTGTCATAGAGTCTCCAGCACGCATAACAATTTGAGCGAATTGAGGAGAAATATTCGATTGCATAAACATTGGTACAACAATAGGAGCGAAGATAAGCCACTTTGCAGAAGTTCCCGTTAACACAAAATTAGATATTGCAATGAGAATTAATGATACGATAATTAATGGAATTCCTGTAATTTCTAAATGTTCTAATAAACTTGCCAGCCATGCCGTAATTACAACTCCTATATTGGTTTTTCTAAAAATCGCTATAAACTGTGAAACAACAAAAATTAAAATTAATATACTTCCTATTTTTTCGAAATTTTTACTTGCGTTTGAAACAATCTCTTTATCATTCTTAATTGATTTCGATCCTATTCCATAAGCGATTCCTGTTGCAATAAATAAAATTGAAATAATATAAGTAAATGCATCTTGAAAATAAGCATTTTCTCCAAACAATTGATTAAGATAAGTTGTTTCCTTCATATCTAATAACATTCCAGAATAAGGAAGATTTGGAATTAACATATAAATGAATGCAAAAATCACAATAATCGCAACAATTAAAGCACATTTTAGTCCTTTCTTTTCATTACGATCTTTTTCTATTTCTTTTTGCTCTTCTTCTTCTAAATTAATAATTCGATATTGCTCTGTCTTTGCAAACTCTTCTTCTTTTTTATACTTTCCTATTTTTGGAGCAATAATTTTCTCTATAATAATCGTTCCAATTATGGATAATAAGATGGATGCTGCTATAATAAATATTAAATTGGAGGTAAGAGAAATATGGGCAGATTCATCAATTAATAAGGCAGCATTTTTTGTATAATCGATTAAAGAAATTTCTGTAGATCCAACAAAAATCGATACTCCGTATCCAAATGCTACTCCGCAAAAAGCGGTAGTGATTCCTAAAATTGGATTTCTTCCGTTAATAAAGTAAATTAAAGCTGCTAGGGGAATTAAAATACTGTATCCTACTTCATTAATTAACGATGAAATTGTCGCAATAAATAAGAGAATAAACGTAAATGTAGATTTAGGAATTTTTTTTAATACTCTTTTGGAAAATATTTCAATAAATCCTGTTCCCTCAGCAATCGTTAAGCCAATTAATGAAATTAACAAGGTACCTAAGGGATTAAAACTTAAAAAGTTTACGGCAGCATTACTTATCATAAACTTCATGCCGTCAAAACTCAGCAAATTCTCCACAGCAACTAGCGTTGGTTCCAATTCTTTTGTATTTGTATTTACTGTATTATACGTTGCTTGCATTTGAAATAGTGATAAAATGGCACTTAAAATTACTGTAATAAATATTAGAAATAAAAATACTGTAATTGGATGAAAATAAAATTTTTTTAATTTTAATCTTCTTTTATCATTCATAATATTATCCTTCCTGAGAAATTATCTTTTTTATTTTTTTATTAAATTCTATTCTAGGAATTAAAACGGTCCGTCCGCAATTTAAACATTTTATTTTTATATCTGCCCCGATTCTAACAATTTCCCATTCATTAGAACCACAGGGATGTTGTTTTTTCATGATTACTTTTGTTCCTAGTGTATAATTTGTTTTATTTACTTCCATGATGCACCTCAATTTGAGGATAAGGAATTTTTATGTTTGCCTCAGTAAAAGCTTTTTTTACCTCTTTTCGTAAATATCTTTCTACGATATATTGTTTCATTGATTCCACCTCTAATGTTATTCGATAAATCACTCCCGAATCCTCTAAATTTTCTATTCCTAGTATTTCTATTTCTCCCGTTGCTTCTTTTATTGTTCCATTTAATTTTTTTGCTAATTTATTTAATACTTTTTCTATTTCTTCTGGAGCGTGTTCATACCCTGTTGATACATCTACAATTGCTAAAGAATTGTGAAGACTATAATTAATTATATTATCCATATAATGGTTTGCAATAATTTTGGTTGCACCTTTATAGTTTCTTATTCTCGTTGTTTTTAATCCTACAAAAACAACTTCACCCATAAAACCATCTACTTCAATGGTATCTCCTACTTCATATTGTCCTTCTGTTATAATTGATATTCCTGCAATAAAATCTTTCGCTAAGTCCTGTAATGCTAACCCTAATAATACTGTTGTTACTCCTAATCCTGCTAAAATTGATTTTATATTTACGCCAAAAACAGAAAGAATTGCTAAGAAAACTAAAATTACAACTCCATATTTTAATATATTTAGCATTAAAATCCTCATGGTGTTTAACTTTTGTTTTTGGGAAGATTTTAGTTTTTTTTCATTCGAAGAAGTTATTTTGTATACGATTTTTTTTAAAAGTGTATAAGAAATCATTCCTAGTAAGATATATAGTAGTGGATAAAAAATATATTTTAAATCTATTTTAATTAGATCCATTAAAGAAATCATTTTTACCTCCCAGGTTTAATATTTATAATTTCTAATATTCTATTTAAATCATTACTATTTACAAAACTTATTTCTATTTTATTACTTGTCACTTTTACCTTTGTTCCTAATTGTTCACATAATTCCTCTTCTATATAATGATATTCATTTCTTTCTTGTCTCTTTGGTTTTATTTGATGAGTTCTTGCAAATTGTTGATTTGATTGAGTTAATTCTTCTAATTTTCTAACACTCAACCCTTCTTCTACAATTTTTTTTGTTAATGATTCTTGTTGATCTTTATTTTCTAATTTGCTTAATACTCTTGCATGTCCCATCGATATTTCTTTATTATTAATTCTTTCTTGAATAGATTCTGGTAATGTTAATAATCCTAACATATTTGTAATATGGCTACGACTCTTTCCAAGTCGTTTTGCTAATTGATCTTGTGTTAAGTTTAGCGTTTCTTGTAATTTTTTGTAAGCTTGGGATTCTTCTATGGCACTTAAATTTTCTCTTTGTAAATTTTCCAATAGTGCTATTTCCATCATTTCTGTGTCATTAAAATCTCGAATAATAGCAGGAATCTCTGTTAATCCTGCGATTTTTGATGCTTTTACACGACGTTCTCCAGCAATTATTTCATACCCCTTAATACTTTTTTTAATAATAATGGGTTGAAATACTCCATGTTCTTTAATGGAACTTGCTAATTCTTGTAATGCTTGTTCATCAAATACTTTTCGAGGTTGATACGGATTGCTTCTTAATTCTTCTATTTTAACCATGGTAATTTGTTCTTTTGGCGTAGTTGTTAAAATTTTTTCTTCTACTTTGTTATAATCTATTGGTTCATTATTAAATAATTCTTCTAACCCTCTTCCTAAAGCTCTTCTTTTATTGTCCATTTCGTTCAATCACTTCCTTCGCTAAATTCACATATGCCTCTGATCCTCTACTTTTTGGATCATAAGCAATGATAGGTTCTCCATGTGATGGAGCTTCTGTTAACCGTACTAGTCGGGGAATAATTGTATTGTATACTTTTTCTTTAAAAAACTTTCTAATATCTTCTACTACTTCAAAACCAAGATTTGTTCTAGAATCTAGCATCGTAAGCAAAACTCCTTCGATATCCAAAGTTGGATTTAAACTTTTTTGTGCTAGCATAATTGTTTTCAATAATTGAGTAATTCCCTCTAAAGCAAAAAATTCACACTGCACTGGAATAATAACTGAGTTTGAGGCAGTTAAGGCATTTGTTGTAATTACTCCTAAAGAAGGAGGGCAATCAATAATAATATAGTCAAAACTTTCTTTTATATCTTGCAAATGAATTTTCAATTGTTCACCCTTTAAAAAACCATTGTTTTGTCTACTTTTTTCTATCAATTCAATATCCAATCCTGCCAAATGAATTGTAGCAGGAAGAACATATAAATTTTTATATTTTGTTTTTATCATCGCTTCTGATATTTTACATTCACCTATTAGAACTTCATAAATACTTTTTTCAATATCAGCTTTATTAATTCCTACTCCTGTTGTAGTATTTCCTTGTGGATCTAAATCAATTAATAATACTCTTTTTCCAAGTACTGCTAAAGATGCGGAAAGATTAATACTTGTTGTTGTCTTTCCTACGCCACCTTTTTGATTTACTAATGAAATAATCTTTCCCATCTAATCACCTTTTTCCCATTGTACTTCTTATATTGTACCAAAGATTTCTTCTTTTTGAAATATTTTTGACAAAAAAAGTAGATTTTTGAAAAGAAAAAGATTTTTCTTTTTTTGAATCCACTTTTTTATTAATACCATCTTTATTCATTATTATTTTTATCTAGTTTGATAATAATTTGATATGATTTTTCAAAATTCATTTCATTTGTTTCTACTTTTATTCCATTCGTTTTTAATTCTTTTACTAAATCTCTTATTTTATCTACTGCGGTATCAATTGAAATTTGTTCTTTATTTTCTGCTGGAGCATTTATCGTTGGAGTTTCATTTAATACAGAATTAATGGACACATTTTCTGTTTTTGCAGTTGGAATTTCAGAAGGTAATTCTACTGGTACTAAATCTGGAGTTTTAAAATAATCTCCTGTTGGTTCTTGTTTACTTTCTTCTTCATCACTTTTTATAATTTCTTCTGCTGGAGTAATAAACTTAAAGCCATTTTCATTCGGTACTTCTTGAGCCTTCTCTTGTGGTAAATTTAAATTTAAAAGACTATCTAAATCTGCTACTGGTTCTGGTTTTTTGTCATTAATATCCGTTGCTGTTTCTTTCATCTTATTGATATCAATTGGTTCTATTGTGTTAGAAAGAACATCATTTTCAGCATCCTCTTCCTCATCATCTTTAATTTCTCCATAATTGATAAATTTAGGCGTTGGTTTTTCTTCATCTACCATTGTGTCTTCTGCATTATCTTCTTTAGGAGGAACAATTGTCACTTTTCCATAATTCGATGTATCTTCTGGTAATTCTGCTGTTGGCATTAATGGATTTGTATTTACAAAATCATTTGTAGACACTGTTTCCTTTGCATTTACTACATTTTCTGGTATTTCTTCATTTTCTTTTTCATTTTCTTTAGGATACATTTTTTTGATTTCTTCTTCTAAAGCTCGTACTGTTATTTTTTCATTTATTACTTTTTTTAACATTTCCTTTTGTGTTTTCTCTTCTGGTATATTTAGCAAAGTTCTAGCATGACGTTCTGAAATTTGTTCTTTTAATAGCGCATCTTGAATTTCATCTGGTAAAGATAATAATCTTAATTTATTTGCTACTGCGGATTGACTTTTCCCCATTGTTTTTGCTAAATCTTCTTGTGTCATTTCATCTAATTCTAAAATTTTTTGATATGTTCTTGCTTCTTCTATTGGATTTAGATTTTTCCTTTGTAAATTTTCTAGCAAGGCTACTTTAGAACTTTCTTTATCATCTAAATCTCTAATAATAGCAGGAATTTTTGTTAATCCAGCTAAAGCAGAGGCTTTATATCTTCTTTCACCAGCAATAATTTCATATTTTCCATTTACACTTCTTACAATAATTGGTTGAATTACACCATGTTCTTTTATTGATACAGCGAGTTCTTTTAATGCTTTTTCATCAAATACTTCGCGTGGTTGAAATCGATTTGGTATAATATCATCTAAATGTAAATATACTACTTCATCATTCGTTTCTGTATTCATAATACTCCCTCGCTTTTTATTCTTTTATTATCCCTATATTAACATTATAAAACAAAAAAAGTAATCTTTCAATTACTTTTCTCTTTTTTTGGAGTATTTTTTAATACAATTAAACTTCTTTTACTATTTTCTTTTGGTAATAGAAAAATTTCCGTTTTTTCTATTTTATATTCTCTTTCTATTATTTTTCGTATGTTTTTAGAAAACTCTGTTGAAATATCTCCTTTCATTGCAATAAACATACCATTTTCTTTTACTAAATGCATCGTATATTTTACTAGTTTTTCAATATTAGCAACTGCTCTTGCAACAACACAATCAAACTGTTCTTTATATTCTTCTCCTCTTATATGTATTACTTTTATTTTTTTTAAATTTAATGTTTTTATTATTTCATTTAAATAAAGAACTCTTTTGTTTCGGGCATCAATTAGAGTAATTTCTAAATCTGGATAACAAATTTTTAATACGATTCCTGGAAATCCTGCTCCTGTCCCTACATCACATAATGTTTTTATTGTAGATAAATCAATCACCTTTGTTATTGTTAAACTATCATAAAAATGTTTTAAATATACTTCTTCTTTTTCTACAATACGTGTTAAATTAATTTTTTTGTTCCAGTCGATTAATAATTCATAAAATTGTTCTAATTTTTTATATTGTTCTTCTGTCAAATAAATATTTAATTTTTCTAGTTCTTGTCTAAATTCATCTTTTGTCATTTTGATAATTCCTTCTTAAATACACCATTAATATTGAAATATCAGCAGGGTTAACTCCGCTAATTCTTGAGGCTTGTCCTATTGTTGTAGGATTTATTTCCAATAATTTTTGTCGCGCTTCACTTGCAAGATTAGGAACCTTATTATAATCAATGTCTAAAGGGATTCGTTTTTCCTCTAATAAAAGCATTTTTTCTGCCTCTTTGGTTGCTTTTTTGATATAACCTTCGTACTTTATATTAATTTCTACTTCTTCTTGTACTTCTTTACTATAAGGTATATTTTTAAAAAAATGGAGTTGTTCTATCGAAATTTCTGGTCGTTTTACTAATTCATATAAGGATATTCCATCTTTTAATGGTGTAGAGTTTATTTTTTCTATATATTCATTTATTTCTTTTTTAGGTGTAATCCTCGTTTCTTTTAATAATTCAAATAGAGATTTCATGTCTTGTTTCTTTTGTTGAAATTTTTGATATCTTTTTTCATTAATCAAGCCTACTTTATATCCATACTCTCTTAATCGCAAATCCGCATTATCATTTCTCAATAACAAACGATATTCAGCACGAGAGGTTAATAAACGATAAGGATCTTTAATTCCTTTTGTAACTAAATCATCAATTAGTACTCCTATATAAGACTCATTTCTCTTTAAAATTAATGGATCTTTTCCTTCTAACTTTAAAGCAGCATTAATTCCTGCAATCAATCCTTGGCCAGCTGCCTCTTCATAACCACTCGTACCATTAATTTGTCCAGCTGTATATAAATTTTCAATTATTTTTGTTTCCAAGGTTTGTTTTAATTGTTTAGGATCAATCGCATCATATTCAATCGCATAAGCATATTTTAATATTTTTGCATGTTCTAGTCCTGGTAAACTATGTACCATTTCTTCTTGTACATAATGAGGCATACTAGTAGAAAATCCTTGAATATAAATATCATCATAATAAATACTTTCTGGTTCTAAAAATAATTGATGTCTTTCTTTTTCTTGAAACCGTACAACTTTATCTTCAATGGATGGACAATATCGAGGGCCAATACCTTCAACATAACCACCATACATACTTGATTCTTGAAGATGTTCCTTTATAATCTGATGTGTTTTTAATGTTGTGTATATTAAATGACATGGAACTTGTTTTTTTACATCATAATAAACTTCATTGTCAAAAGAGAATGTTTTTTCATCATTATCTCCTAATTCTAATGATGCTTTACTAAAATCAATTGAATCTTTTGCAATTCTAGGAGGAGTTCCCGTTTTTAAGCGTAAGATTTTAAAACCTAATTCTTTTAAGTGATTGCTTAAATATTTTGATTCTTTTTCACCATGTGGTCCGCTTGGTATTTTTTCAGAACCTGTTAATATCATTGATTTTAAATATGTTCCTGTTGTTAGTATTACTATATTAGAGTAAATCTTAGTATTGTCTTCTAATTCTACACCAATCACTTTTTGATCTTTTATTAATAATTTTTCTACAATTGCTTCTCTTATCTCTAATTTTTTTTCATTTTGTAGTGTTTTTAACATTTCTTGGGGATAAATAATTTTATCTGCTTGTGCTCTTAATGCTTGCACTGCGGGACCCTTTTTTGTATTTAACATTTTTATTTGGAGAGTACTTTTATCTGTATTTTTTCCCATTTCTCCACCAAGGGCATCAATTTCTCTTACTACAATGCCTTTTGCTGGCCCTCCAATTGATGGATTACAAGGCATATCAGCAATATTTTTTATATTTCCAGTAATTAGTAAAGTTTTATGATTCTTTCTAGAAGTTGCAAGAGCTGCTTCACAACCTGCATGACCTCCTCCAACTACAATTACTTCATACTCCATTGTTTCACCTCTATTTTCCTACACAAAAATTGGCAAATAAATGATCTATAATTTCCTCATCATATGTAATTCCGATAATTTCGCCCAAATGATCAAAACATTCCTTTAAATCGATTTCTATCATGTCTATTGGTCGTTTGTCATTGATTCCTTTTTCTGCATCTAATAAACTTTGATATGCTTTTTTTGCAAGAGAAATTTGTCTAGCATTTGTTAAATAATTATAATCATTATTTTTTAATTGTTCTAATTGAAATAATTCTTTGATTTTATCTTTTAAAGATTTCATTCCTTCTATATTCGTTGCTGTTGTTTCTACGATATTTTCTTCTTGTTTTATTCTGTCAATATTAATATTCTTATCTAAATCATTTTTATTTAATACAATAATTCTTTTTTTATTTTTTGTTTTTTCTAAAATTATTTCATCTTCATCCGTTAACTTTTCATTATAATTTAATACTACAATTACTAGATCTGCATCATTTATTAATGATAAGCTTTTCTTTACTCCTATTTTTTCTACGGTATCTTCCGTATTATGAATACCTGCAGTATCAATTAAATTTAATAGAATGCCATCAATTAAAATTTCTCCTTCTACGGTATCTCTTGTTGTTCCTGCAATACTTGTCACAATTGCTTTTTCTTCTTGTAATAATTGATTTAAAATACTACTTTTTCCAACATTAGGTCGGCCAACAATAATAGTTTTAATTCCTTGTTTAATTATTTTTGAATTTTTTGATTCTTCAATTAATCTTTTTAATTTTTGTTTCATCTCTTTCATATTTTCTTGAATTTTTTCAATTGTGATTTCTTCTATATCATGATATTCTGGATAATCAATATTTACTTCGATTGAAGATAATAAATCTTTTAATTTATTGCGAAAATCTTCTATTAAATAAGAAAGATTTCCTTTTAATTGTGATAAAGCTAATTTATTCGCTTCTTCACTTTTACTACTAATTAAGTCCATTACAGATTCACTTTCTACTAAATCAATTCGACCATTTAAAAATGCTCTTTTTGTAAATTCTCCTGGTTCTGCCAATCTGGCACCAAAATTTAATATTGTTTCTAATACTTTATTTGTAGATATAATTCCTCCATGGCAATTAATTTCTACTACATCTTCTCTTGTGAATGTCTTTGGTGCTTTCATAACAGATACTAATACTTCATCTATTAATTCTTCTTTATCATAAATATATCCATAATGAATTGTATGAGACTCTACTTTAGTTAAATCTGTTCCTTTAAAGCAATTATTTACAATTGAAATTGCTTTATTTCCTGTTAATCGAACAATAGAAATAGCTCCTATTCCTATAGCAGTTGAAATTGCAACGATTGTATCATTCATTTAGAGTCCCTCCTTTTTTCCTTTGCTATTATAGCATATTATTCTAGAAAAAGGAAATTTTATATTGTTTTAATCGTAAAAAAACAGTATTTTTTATCATACTGTTTATTCATCCACTTCTTTTGGCTTTATTACAATATAGCGATTTGGTTCTTCTCCTTCACTTTCTGTATAAACTTTTTTATTATTTGTTAATGCATTGTGAATAATTCTTCTTTCGTAAGAATTCATTGGATCTAATTTAACTTCAATTTTAGTTGTTGCGACTTCACGAGCAATTTTTTTTGCAAGAAAGATTAATTTTTTTTCTTGTTTTTGCTTATATGAATTAATATCAATGATGAATTTAAAATTCTTTCCAATAATTTGATTGATATGTTGTGTCGTTATGATAGATAATGCTTGTAAATTTTTGCCATTTTTACCTATTAATAATGAATCATTATCAGAATAGATAATATATGTTGGTACTTCTTCTTTATTTTTGATTTCAATATTGCTAGTAAATCCTAATTTTTTTAGTAATTGACTTAAAAATTCTTTAATATATTTTATTAATTCTCTTTTTTCGATTACTTCTATTTCTACTTTTTTACTTTTAAATAAACCACCCTTTATTTCTTCTGCTTCTTTAATAATTAAATTATCTTCTGTTTCTTGTAATTTGATTTTTGCTTCTTCTATTGCATCCTCTTTTGTTTTTCCTATAAATTTATGCTTTTCCATTTACTGCTTTACTCCTTTTCACTATTATATTTTGAATAATTGTAAATAAATTGGATGTAGCCCAATAAATTCCTAATCCAGAAGGTAAGAACAATGCAGTAATAATAATCATTCCTGACATCATAATTGGCATCATTTTCATACTTGGATCTTGCATATTTCCTGTGGAATTCATTTTGAATGAATAAAATGTTGTAAATGCAATAATTAACATTAAGATTATATAAGAGTAAAAAGTTGCTGTTTGGAAACCTACTGTTGGGGTTGTCCCTAATTGTAATCCTAATAATTTATCTTCAAACATTGCTGGTGTTCTTTGTACTGCTTCGAAGAATGCTATTAAAATTGGCAATTGCAACATAGAAAATAAACAACCTGATAAAGGATTAATATTATATTTTTTATATACCATCATCATTTCTTGATTTTGTTTAATCATTGATTCTTGATCTTGTTTATCTTTATATTTTTTTTGAATTCTATCTAATTCTGGTTGTGCTTTTTTTATTAATTCGGATTGTAATGCTGTCTTTTTTGTAATTGGAAAAGCAATTAATCGAATTAATAAACTTATTATAATTAATGATAATGCATAATTGCCAATATGTTTTCCTAATAATAAAAGTAGAAAAGCCAAAGGTTTTACAAAAAGACTAGTCCATAATCCTTCATATTTTCCAGATGTAACTTTAAAATCTTCACAATCTGGTAATTTTTCTATTTTAACCCCATTTTTTTCATATTGCTTTATTGTTTCTTTATTTGTTGGTTTGCAAATAATATTTTTTGTTAAGTTTTGACCTGTTTCTTCATTTTTTACTGGTTGTTTATTTTTATCTGTTAATGTGGTAGTACATCCCGTTGTAATTAATAATAACAAAATAATAATACCTATTTTTATTTTTTTCTTATTTTCTTTGTTCATTTGATTTTCCTCTCTCTATTTTTTCTATTAATGAACAAAACTCCTTTGTTAAGTCTTGAAATGTTTTTTGTTTTGCTCCTTCTCTTAATATTATAATATAATCTCTCTTATTAATATAGTTTTTTTTATTATTATCAATAATTGCACGGATTTTTCTTTTATATTTATTTCTAAATACTGCATTTCCTAATTTCTTTCCTACAGAGATACCATAACGATTATATTTTAATTTATTTGGTTCATAATAAATAATGAAACTTTGATTTTTTTTATAAGTTCCTTTATTTATAATTTTGTTAAAATCTTCTGTTTTTTTTACAATATATAATTTTCTCATTCTTACTCACCTTTTTCATCAGAGTAAAAAACCACTGTTTAGCAGCGGTATTATTTACAAAGAACTTTGCGTCCTTTGCGACGACGACGATTTAAAATATTTGTTTTCTTGCGAGCAAAAAAACCTAACTTTTTTGATTTTTTATGATTATTTGGTTGATATGTTCTTTTCATTCTTCCACCTCCAGACATAAATCTACATTATTATAATAATATATTTTAGTTTTTGTCAATTAAAAAATGATATATTCTATCTTTTTCCTCTATTTCCACATAACTGTGGAATTTTAAATTCACTCATGTTAATAAAAAATTGTGGAAAAAGTGGAAAACTCTATTTAACTTTTATTTTTTTATATTTTGATTGTGGAAAATTTTGTGAATATTTTGTGGAATATTTTTTTTAAAGAAAAACTATTTCTTTTTTCCCAAATTTAGGTTAATATAATTTTAAGTTTTATATATTTTATATTTTTGGGGAGATGGTAGAATGAATGTCGATATTTTATGGACAAAGTTTTTAAATAAAATAAAAACTGAACTTAATTCATTGGCATTTGATACCTGGTTCTCTGATACTCGTTTATATCGTTTAGACGATGGAAAAGCTTATATTATTGTTCCTATGCCTATTCATAAACAACATTTATTAGAAAAATATTCTGAACTTATTTTTAATAATTTAAATGAAATTACAGGAACAAATTTTGAAATTGTTTTGTTATTACAAGAAGAAATAGAAAAAATTTTTGAAAAAAAAGAACAAATAATAGAAAATAATACAAGTGATCAATCTAATACTACTGTAAATAAGATTCAAACAAATTTAAATCCAAAATATACTTTTGAAACATTTATTGTTGGAAATAGTAATAAATTTGCTCATGCGGCAGCCTTGTCTGTTGCGGAAAATCCTGGTAATATGTATAATCCTTTATTTATTTATGGTAATAGTGGTTTAGGAAAAACACATTTAATGCACGCAATTGGTAATTATATTATTGAAAATAGTAACCGACGAGTTTTGTATGTTACTAGTGATCAATTTATTCAAGACTTTATTGGTATTAATAAAAAAGATAATAATGGTACTAATTTTAATTATATAGACTTTTTTAAAAATAAATATCGAAATATTGACGTTTTAATTATTGATGATATTCAATTTTTAGGAGGAGCTACACAAACACAACAAGAATTTTTTCACACTTTTAATACTTTATATAATGATAGCAAACAAATTATTATCTCCTCTGATCGTTCTCCCGATGACTTAAAATTATTAGAAGATAGACTCCGAACGCGATTCCGATGGGGCCTTACTGTTAATATTCGACAGCCTGATTTTGCTTTAAGAACTGCTATTTTAAGAAAAAAAATAATTGCTGGTAATTTTGAACAAGAAATTTCAGATGAAGTAGTTGACTATATTGCTTCTAATATCGGTACAGATGTAAGAGAATTAGAAGGTTCTATTACTCGTCTTATAGCTTATTCTACGATTATGGGAGGAGCTCCTATTACTTTAGATTTAGCCATTGAAGCTTTAAAAGATTTTATTAGTAAAGGTATGGGAGAAAAAAATGATATTCATCGTATACAAAAGATTGTGTCAGAATATTTTCAAATTTCCGTAGAAGATATAAAAAGTAAAAAAAGAAATTCAACTATTGCTTTACCTAGGCATATTGCTATATATTTGTGTAGAAATCTTACAGGGGAATCTTTTCCTAAGATAGGTATAGAGTTTGGAGGGAAAGATCATTCTACTATCATGTATTCCTATGAAAAAATTGAAAAGGAATTAAAAGTCAATAAAGATTTAGCTAATATTATTGAAAAATTAACAAAAGATATAGGGATTGTTTAAATTTATATAAAATTAAAAAGTTTTCCCCAAGTTGAAATTTTAGTTAAATCTTTATAAAATATAAGTAGGAATCAGTTTTACACTTTTTCCACTGTAATAATAATAAAAAAATAAGAAAGAAGGATAGATTTATGAAATTTACAATTAGAAAAGAATTACTATTAGATGCACTAAATAAAGTATCAAAAGCAATTTCTTCTAAAAATTTAATTCCTGTGTTAGCAGGAATCAAATTTGAATTAAAAAAGAGAACCTTAACATTAACTGCTAGTGATAATGATATTACAATTCAAACTAGTATTGATAGCAAAGGAGATAATAATTTTACTATTGAAAAAGAAGGTAGTATTATTATTCAAGGAAAATATATTTTGGATATTGTTAGAAAATTGCCAGATCGATATATTAATATCGAAGTAATTGATGAATTAAAAATTAGAATTTATACTAGAAATAGTGAATTTAATTTAAATGGAATTAGTGAAAGTGAATATCCAAATATTAATTTAGAAGAAAGCAAGAAAAAAATTAGCATGGATGTAAAAACTTTTAAAAGTATTGTAAATCAAACTGCTTTTGCTGCTTCCAATGAAGAAAGTAAACCTGTACTTACGGGAATAAATTTTAATATTGTAGGGGACATTTTAGAATGTAATTCTACTGATTCTTATCGTCTAGCTAGAAAAGTAATTAAATTAAATAAAGTAAGTGAAGATAATTATAATATAGTTATTCCTAGTCATAATATTATTGAATTTTCTAAAATATTAGGAAATGATGAAGAAGAAGTTTGCTTACATATATTTAATAATAAAATTTTATTGACCAATGATAATTTAAAATTTGAGTCTAGATTAATTAATGGTACATATCCAAATACATCGAATTTATTACCAAAAGAATCTTTTATAGTTATCAGTACAAATTTAATTGATTTTTATGATGTAATTGATAGAGTTAGTATTTTAACTAGTGATAAAGAAAAGAATATTGTTACTTTAGAGACAAATGGAAATATATTAACATTAAAAAGTAGTTCTGCAGAAATTGGTAGGGTAGAAGAAAAAATGACTATTAAAAAAGATAGTAAAGAAGATATCAAGATTTCGTTTAGTGCGAAATATATGATGGAAGCATTAAAAAGTTTTTCCACAGAAAATGTGGATATTCATTTCGTAGGAGATATTAAACCTATTTTAGTAAAATCGAAAGAAGATGAATCTTTAACTCAACTTGTATTGCCTATAAGAACATATTAAAAGGAGCAAATTTGTTTCTTTTTTTTTGGAAAAGCAAAATAAAAAGAGAATAATATATTGAAAGGATTATAATACATATTTCGACAAAATTTGACAAAGAAGTATGATATATTGTTGCCGAAAACGTAAAAACGTTTTCATAAGATAGGGGGAAAGTAAAAATGAAATATGAAGTAAGTAATGGCACCTTAGCAATTATACCAAATGAGAAAGAAACAAGTTTAGTTTATGAAGATGATGACAGATACATAATTAATCAATCACCATTCAAAATTATGGAAGATAGTTGTAAGTATTTTGGAAGTACGTACAACGGAAGAAAAGAAAGTGCAAAAGATATTTTAGGAGCAGAATATAAAGTTCCTATTCTTGTAGAAGATACAAATAATTTAATTGTATTTCCTACGACATCTCCATTTGCTGAAGATTGTATTTGGATTTCGTTAAAAAGAGTACAATCTTTTAAAAAAATTGATGCTAATAATACAAAGATTATTTTTGATAATCATAAGGAAATTATCGTTCCATGTTCTTATAGAACAATAGAAAATCAAATATCTAGAGCTTCTAGATTAGATTTTATTATGAGAAAAAGAAAAATAGAGATGAATAAAATGAATTGATTTTATCTAATAAGATATTGAATTTAATATAAGAGACAAAAAAATAGTTTAAAACTATTTTTTCGTGCTTTTTAAGGCAATTTATGATATAATAAGTATGTACGTATAGTAATACTCGAATAGGGGATAGGTGATTGTATGTGTCTTTTAAATAATGTTAAATGAAACTAACTAAAATAAAATTAATTCATTTTAGGAATTATTCTAATATGAATGTTGAATTTGGAAAGCATATGAATATTTTTGTAGGAAATAACGCTCAAGGGAAAACAAATATATTAGAAGCAATTACCATATTAGCTTTAACAAAATCCCATAGAGTAGTAAATAATCCTAATATTATTCAATTTAATCAGAAAAAATGTCAAATAAAAGGAGTTATAAAAAAAGATAACATTATTTCTAAATTAGAAGTAGAAATGATTGAAAATACGAAAAAATTAAAAATAAACCAAACAAATATCAAAAAAGTGGCTGATTATATTTCTTATTTGAATGTAATCGTTTTTACGCCAGATGATTTAGAAATAATTAAAAATTCTCCTAATGTTAGAAGAAATCTGTTAAATATAGAACTTTCACAAATGTCTAAGGTTTATCTAAATACGTATAATGAATACAATAAAATACTAAAAACAAGAAATGAATATTTAAAAATATTATTTAGTAGTAGTATTGCAGATAAAAATTATTTAGATATTATTACAGATAAACTGATAGAAAAAGCAATTATTATTTACCAAAAAAGAAAAGAATATATAGATTTAATCAATGAAAATATAGATCAAATTTATCAAGATATTTCTTCTGAAAAAGGATTAAAAATTATTTATCAACCAAATATTGAATTTGAAGATTATAAAACAGATAATCTTTATCGAGTATTAAAAGAAAAATTTAAAAGAAATTATTTAAAAGAACTAAATTATGGTATGACTCTTTATGGTCCACATCGGGATGATTTGTCTTTTATATTGAATGGAAAAGATTTAAAAATATATGGATCTCAAGGTCAACAGAAGGTTGCTGTTCTTTCTTTTAAATTAGCAGAAATAGAAATATTTTATCAATATTGTAATACGTATCCTATTTTATTGTTAGATGATATTTTTAGTGAATTAGATATTAGAAAAAGGAATCAATTATTGAAAATTATGAATAATAAAGATATTCAAAGTATTATAACAACAACTGATTTAAAAAATATTAATAAAAAATATCTCGAACAGGCAAATATTTATGAAGTAAAAAATGGCAATATAGAAAGGAAGTATATAAGATGAATGAAGAAAAAGTAGAAGGTGTATACGATTCTTCTGCAATTCAGGTATTAGAAGGATTAGAAGCAGTTAGAAAAAGACCAGGTATGTATATTGGTAGTACAAGTTCTAGAGGATTACATCATTTAGTATGGGAGATTGTTGATAATGCAATTGATGAAGCCCTAGCAGGGTATTGTTCTCATATTGAGGTTACTATAGAAAAAGACAATAGTATAATAGTAAAAGATGATGGAAGAGGAATTCCTGTAGATATTCATCCAAAAACAGGAAAAAGTACAGTAGAAACAGTTTATACAGTATTACATGCCGGAGGTAAATTTGGTGGAGGAGGATACAAAGTATCTGGAGGTCTTCATGGTGTTGGTGCTAGTGTCGTAAATGCTTTAAGTGATTGGTTAGAAGTAAAAATATATAAAGATGGGAATGTTTATTATCAAAGATATAGTCGTGGTGGACATGCTGATGATGATTTAAAAATTATAGATCAATGTGATAAGGATAGAACAGGAACTACTGTTCATTTTAAACCAGATGATCAAATTTTTACAGAAACTACGGTATATGATTATGATATTTTAAAAACTAGATTAAAAGAATTAGCATTTTTAAATAAGGGCCTTCGTATTACCTTATATGATGATAGGGAAGCAGATAAAAAAGATTCTTTCTGTTATGAAGGAGGAATTGTTGAATATGTAGCGATGCTTAATAAAAATAAAAATCCTATTCATGAAACGATTGTTGATATTGAAGGAGAAGAAAAAGATATAAAAGTAGAAGTAGCATTACAATATAATGAAACGTATAATTCTAGTATTTATTCTTTTGTTAATAATATTACTACACCAGAAGGTGGAACTCATGAAGATGGAGTTAGAAGAGCTTTAACGAGAATTTTAAATAAATATGCTACAAATGCTGGATTAATGAAAGATAAAGATGATTCTTTGACAGGTGATGATGTTCGAGAAGGTATTACCATGATTATCTCTATAAAACATCCTGATCCACAATTTGAAGGGCAAACAAAAACAAAACTTGGTAATAGTGAAGTTAGAGGAATTGCTGATAAGATATTTTCAGAAGCATTTGAAAGATTTTTAATGGAAAATCCAGATCAAGCTAGGGTAATTGTTGATAAATCTATGACTGCATCGCGTGCGCGTGTTGCTGCTAAAAAAGCACGTGAATTAACAAGAAGAAAAGGTGATTTAGATGTAACAAATTTCTATGGAAAATTGTCTGATTGTAAAAGTAAAGATGCTACTATTAGTGAAATTTTCTTGGTAGAAGGGGATTCTGCAGGAGGATCTGCTATTAAAGGTAGAGATAGTATGACACAAGCAATTTTACCTTTGCGTGGAAAAATCTTAAATGTGGAAAAAGCGCGATTAGATCGTGCATTATCTAATGAAGAAATCCGTACCATTATTACGGCTTTCGGTACAGGGATTGGTGAAGAATTTGATTTATCTAAACTTCGTTATCATAAAATTATTATTATGACGGATGCTGATGTAGATGGAAGTCATATTCGAGTATTATTATTGACATTATTTTATCGCTTTTTTAGACCAATTGTGGAAGCTGGCCATGTTTATGCTGCACAACCACCATTATATAGAATTACTCATGGAAAAACGAGAAAATATGTATTGGATGATAATGAAAGAGATGAATATTTAGCTACTCTTGGACCTAATGTAAAATATGAAATTGCTCGTATGAAGGGATTAGGAGAGATGGATGCAGAAGAATTGAATGAAACAACAATGGATATACATCAGCGTGTATTAAGAAAAATTACTGTTGATGATGTAATTGCGGCAGATGAAACATTTGCGAAATTAATGGGTGAAGAAGTTGGGCCTCGTCGTGAATTTATTGAGGAAAATGCAACGTATGCCAACTTGGATATTTAGGAGGTTTGAACGATGGATAGATTAGAAAATAACAATATTGTAAAAGAAGTTCAAGATTCTTTTTTAGATTATTCCATGAGTGTTATTACTGCTCGTGCAATTCCTGATTTAAGAGATGGACTAAAACCTGTACATCGTAGAATTTTATATTCTATGTATGAATCGGGATACACTCCAGATAAACCACATAGGAAAAGTGCTAAAACAGTTGGGGAGGTTATGGGTAATTACCATCCTCATGGAGATTCTTCTATTTATGAAGCAATGGTTCGTATGGCTCAAGATTTTTCTTATCGTTATATGTTAATTGATGGTCATGGAAATTTTGGTAATATTGAAGGATATGGTGCTGCGGCAATGCGTTATACAGAATCTCGATTATCAAAAATTTCTTTAGAATTATTACGAAATATCAACAAGGATACCGTAGATTTTGTTCCGAACTTTGATGAAAGTGAAAAGGAACCTACAGTTTTACCATCTCGTTTTCCGAATATATTGGTTAATGGAACTACTGGAATTGCTGTTGGTATGGCTACCAATATACCTCCACATAATTTAAAAGAAGTAATCGATGGATGTGTTGCTTATATTGATAATCCAGATATTGATTTAGATGGATTAATGAAATATATAAAGGGTCCAGATTTTCCTACTGGTGCTACTATTTTGGGAAATAGTGGAATTCGTAAGGCTTATGAAACTGGTAGAGGTTCTATTACAATACGTAGTAAAGCAACAATTGAAGAGAAAAATGGCAGACAATATATTGTTGTTAATGAGGTTCCTTATGGCGTTAATACATTAGAGTTAAAAAATAAAGTGGCAGAACTTGTTCATAACAAAACAATTGAAGGAATTGCAGATTATCATTCTGATTTAAAAGATGGAATAAAAATAACTATTACTTTAAAGAAAGATGCAAATGCTCAAGTTGTTTTAAATAAATTATACAAACATACTGCTTTTCAAACTACGTATGGTATTATCTTTTTAATGTTAGATCAAGGAGTACCTAAAACTTTAGGACTTAAAGATATTATTTCAAAATATATCGATTATCAAAAAGAAGTTATTATTCGTAGGACCAAATTTGATTTAGATGTTGCTGAAAAAAGAGTTCATATTTTAGAGGGTTTAAAAATTGCACTTGATCATATTGATGCAGTTATTAAATTAATTCGTGCTTCTGATTCTGATGATGATGCTAGAAGTGGATTAATGACAAATTTCAAATTAACAGAAATTCAAGCTAATGCTATTTTAGAAATGAGATTAAGACGTTTGACTGGATTAGAACGTGAAAAAATAGAAAATGAATTAAATGAATTATTAAAAACAATTGCTTCATTAAAAGAAATTTTAGCTAGTGAGGCTAAGATTTTGGAAGTAATAAAAACAGAATTATTAGAAATTAAGTCTAAATATGGTGATGAACGAAGAACTGATATTGATATGACGGCAATTGAATATATTGAAGATGAGTCATTAATACCAGAAGAAGATATAATTGTTACTTTAACAAAGAATGGTTATATTAAAAGATTACGTAGTGACACTTATCGAACTCAGAATCGAGGCGGTGTTGGAATTAAAGGTATTTCAACGAACGAAGAAGACTTTGTTGAACATTTAGTTTCTATGGGTACGCATGATTATATCTTATTCTTCTCTAATAAGGGACGAATTTATCGAATGAAAGGTTATGAAATACCAGAATTTTCTAGGCAATCTAAAGGTTTACCAATTATAAATTTATTACCATTAGAGAAAGAGGAGAACATTAGTTCGATTTTAGATTTAAAGGTTTGTGATGAAGAAACAAAATATTTCATATTTACAACTAGAAAAGGTATCGTCAAAAGAACAAAGATAGAAGAATTTGATAATATCCGTAAAAGTGGTAAAATTGCTATTGTTTTAAAGGAAAATGATGAGTTAATTAGTGTTAGAAAGACCTGTGGAAAAAATGAAATTGTGATTGGTGCTAGTAATGGTAGGATGGTTCGCTTTAATGAAAATGAGATTCGTTCTATGGGTAGAAGTAGTTCTGGTGTTAAAGGTATTGATTTAGGTGATAGTGTTGTTGTTGGTTCTGAAGTAGTAAATTTAGGACAAGAAATTTTAATTGTTACTGAAAAAGGATATGGAAAGAAAACCATAATTGATGAATATCGATTAACACATCGTGGTAGTAAGGGCGTTAAAGCATATAATGTTACAGAGAAAAATGGTAAAATGGCAGTTTTAAAATGTGTTGATAATATTTCAGAACATGACATAATTATTGTCACAAATAGTGGAGTATTTATGAAAATGCCATTAGAACAAATTTCAACATTAAAGAGAGCTACACAAGGTGTTAGATTAATAAATTTAAAAGATGATCAATATGTTTCTACAGTTACCATTGTGGATAAGGAAGATATTGTAGAAGATGACAATGAAAATATTGAAACAGATAAAGCAGTGTAACAACACTGTTTTTTCTATGTTCCACGTGGAACATTAATCTAAAATTATTTCCCGGGAAATAATTTTATTACAAATTTATAAATTTAAATTCTATTAAATATACTTCTATGGATAATTATATTTTTTCTATGTTTCACGTGAAACATTGTTTACAATTTTATTAATTTATATTAGAATAATTTTGTGCAATAAAAGTGTTTGAAACAGGTCAGGATTGGAAAATAGCAGCCTTAAGAACCTCCTTTTATGTGCACATTTTTGTTTGGAGTGATTTTATGAATGAAAAATATATGAAACTCGCTTTTTTAGAAGCAAAAAAAGCATATGATTGTGGGGAGGTTCCTATTGGAACTGTAATTGTAAAAAATGAAAAAGTTTTAGCTAAGGCACATAATTTGAAAGAAAAATATCAATGTGCAATTTATCATGCAGAAATGTTAGCTATCAAAAAAGCATCAAAAAAAATAAATAATTGGCGATTAGATGGATGTGATATCTATATTACATTAGAACCATGTCCAATGTGTGCAAGTGCTATAAAACAGGCAAGAATCCAAAATATATATTGTGCTTTATCTAATACTGATGAAAATACCAAATTATTAGAAAAAATTTTAGCAAAAGATCATATTAATCCAAAAGTAAATTTATATAATAATTTGTTTTCGGAGTCAGGAAAGAAAATTTTGAAAGATTTTTTTAATAAAAGGAGAAAAAAATAAAATTTCTATTTTTTTCTATGATATAATATTTTTGCTTAGGAGGTATTTTGTATATGTATCATGCCCTTTATAGAAAATATAGACCTCAAACTTTTGATGATGTCGTTGGTCAAAATGTAATTGTTCAAACATTAAAAAACTCTATTAAAAATCATTCTTTTAGTCATGCTTATATGTTTTTTGGTCCTAGAGGAACAGGAAAAACTACAATTTCTAAAATATTTGCTAGGACAGTCAATTGTCTTGATTCACATGATGGAAATTTATGTGGAAAATGTAAAAATTGTTTGGCTTCTTTTGATAAAGAATGCGTTGATATTATAGAAATTGATGCTGCTTCTAACAATGGTGTTAATGAAATAAGAGAATTAAAAAATAAAATTTCTTTGGTTCCATCACAATTGAAATATAAAATTTATATAATTGATGAGGTACATATGCTATCAATAGAAGCTTTTAATGCATTGTTGAAAACGTTAGAAGAACCTCCTGAACATGCTATTTTTGTCTTAGCTACGACAGATCAACAAAAGGTACCTGAAACTATTATTTCTAGATGTCAGTGTTTTTCCTTTAATCGTATTTCTGAAAATATGATTAAAAGTAGACTTGATTATGTATGTAAACAAGAATCTATTAAAATAGATGAAGATGTATTGGATGAAATTGCTATATTTTGTGATGGTGGGATGAGAGATGCTCTAGGAATGCTAGATAAACTGCATTCTTACACTTCGGAACAAATTACAGTTGAAGATTTTTCTAAATTAAATAATATGGCACAAAAAAAAGACTTAACGGAGTTGTATAAAATCATTTTTAGTGGGAATATTTCTTCATTAATCCTATTTTTAAATAAAATGGATGAACTTGGTAAAAATATGGTACAAGTAATGATGCAATTTATGTATTTTTTGCGAAAATTGGTAGTAGATTATTATATTTCTTCAAAAAAATTGGAATATTCACTTGTGGAAATTCAAAAATTAATTAATTTAATAAACGAAAAAATGTTCGATATTCAGAAAAGTGGAAATCCAAGAATATATATAGAAATTTTATTATTAACTTTTATCCAAAATTCCATTAT
Organism: uncultured Bacilli bacterium; assembly: GCA_947600015.1. Lineage (GTDB taxonomy): Bacteria > Bacillota_I > Bacilli_A > RF39 > UBA660 > CANRGD01. The sequence continues at coordinate 17,312 of CANQFX010000001.1, read as the reverse complement.
TTCCCAAAAAAATATTTCCCGGGAAATAATTTCAACTCCTGAAAAAGAAAATGATATCGAAAAACAATTAAATTTAGATCAAAAAGTAAGTATGGAAACAGAACCTCTTGATGAAAATACAAAAGAAGATAATATATCTTCTTTAGAAAAAAAAGAAATTTTGAGTGATTCTACTCCTAGAATAATAAATTTAGATGAAATTATGAAAGTTCGTGTCAATAATACATTGGCAGAAGCAGATAAGACGGTGTTGAAAAAAGTAATTGATGCTATGGAATTGTTGAAAGATTATACTTTTGATACAGAAATTGGTTATATTGTATGTAATTTATTAGATTCTAAAGTTCGTGCTGCTAGTGAAAAAAATATTATTATTAGTTATGAATATGATTCTATTGTGAAGCAAAATTTATTAAATTTAAATCAAATGGTAAATGTCTATCACAAAATAACAAAATTAACACAAAATATTGCTATAATTAGTGATGAAGAATGGGAAAAAGAACGCATAAAATATATTAATAGTATAAAAAATAATAAACATTATGTTATAGTAGAGGAACCAGAAATTATATTGGAAAGCCAACAAAAAAATGATATAATAAGTAATAATGCAGTAGAACTATTTGGTGATATTGTAGAAGTAGAATAGAGGAGGAATTTATATGAATATTCAAGCAATGATGAAACAAGCACAATCTTTACAAAAGGAAATGATGCAAATAAAAGAAGAAATCGATAAAACAGAATTTATTGGAGAAAGTGCACTTGTAAAAGTTACGGTTTTAGGAACAAAAAAAGTAATTAAAGTAGAAATCAATAGGGACGAAGTAGATATAGATGATTTAGAAATATTAGAAGATATGATTTTAATTGCAATTAATGATGCTAATCAAAAAGTAGATGATGCTACGGAAAAGAAAATGGGAAAATTTGGAAATATACCAGGATTGTTTTAATTAAATATGTATCCAAAAAGTATAAAAGATTTAATTGAATGTTTTAAGTTTTTGCCTGGGATAGGAGAAAAAACTGCTGAACGATTAGCTTTTTCTATTTTAGATTTAGAAGTAGAACAAACAAATCTTTTTTCCGATAGTATAAAAAATGTGAAACAGCAAATTCATAAATGTAAAAATTGTAATACATTAACAGATCAAGATTTATGTAATATATGCAGTGATTCTACTAGGGATACAACGGTATTATGTGTTGTGGAAGATACTAGAAATGTGTTTTTATTTGAAAAACTAGCTACTTTTCATGGGAAATATCATGTATTAGATGGGTTGATTTCTCCTTTAGATGGGGTAAATCCAGAAGATATTGGCATTGAAAAATTACTTGATCGTATTAATAAAGAAAAGTTTCATGAGATTATTTTTGCACTTAAGCCAAGTATTGAAGGGGAAACGACTTCATTATATATCAAAAAAATTTTAGAAGGTATGAATATTACTGTGACACGGCTTGCAAGTGGTGTTCCAATAGGAGCAGATATGGAATATGTTGATAGTTTAACTTTGGAGCGAGCTTTAAATGATAGAAAAGAAATAGAATAATCGTTTTTCTTGTTTCATAATCTTTTAACAAAGAGGTGAAACAATGCAAAAAATTTTATGTTTTATTCGAAATATTATTTTAAGTGCTGTTATACTATATGGTTATAATTTGATTGCTGTTAATTTTAATATGATGATTCCTATTAATTTATTTAGTATATTACTTCTTACTTTTTTAGGTGCTCCTTCTCTTGTTGCTTTAGTTTTATTCAAAATATTAATATTGTGAGGTTAAAATGGAAAGTCTATCTACAAATAAGAAACAATTTTTTGATATTATTCAAAATTTTTTTGCTTTAGATAAATTATCTCATGCTTATTTAATTGAAATTGATAATTATGATACAGATATGTCTTATATTTATACTTTTGTAAAAATGATATTATGTAAAAAGCAAAAGAATATGGTTTTCGATCCTTCTTGCTCTTCTTGTAATCTTTGTCATTTAATTGATAATGGACAATACCCCGATTTAATGGTAATTGAACCAGAAGGACAATGGATTAAAAGAAATCAATTAATGGAATTAAAATCAGAATATCAAAATAAATCTATGTTGAATAATAAAAGAATTTATATTATCAAACAGGCGGATAAATTGAATAGTTCTTCTGCAAATACAATTTTAAAATTTTTAGAGGAACCTGAGGAAGATATTATTGCAATTTTGGTGACTACAAATCGTTATCAAATATTAGAAACAATTTTGTCTCGCTGCCAAATTCTTTCTCTTAAAGAATCGCAATTATCATCCTCTTTTTCTGATAATGCTTTTTTATTATTAAAGTATATGTTAGAAAAAGAAAGTTTATTTATTCATTATTCGGAAATATTAGAACAAATACTGATAGATAAGGAAACAACCAAAACAATGATTTTTGAAATTGAAAATATTTGTATTGATTATTTAAACTATTGTTCTGATTCTGCACAATTTTCATCAACAGAACAAATTATTAGTGCTTTTAAAAATACGAATATGCAGCAAATTGTCAAAATTATTCAAATTTTAGAAGAAGAAAAAGAAAAATTAGTGTATAATGTGAATTATAAATTGTGGTTAGATTCTTTATTTGCCCGATTGATTGGAGTGTGAGGTTATGATTGAGGTTGTTGTTGTTCGTGTGGAATATACAAAAAATATCTATTATTTATCTCCTAATTCTTTATCTTTAAAAAAAGGAGAAAAAGTGGTAATCGAAACAGAAAATGGCTTACTTATTGGTAATGTAATTCAAGAAAATTATGAAGAAAACAAGAAAAATTTGTTATTGCCATTGGAAAAAGTAGTACGAATTGCTACAGAAAAGGATCAAGAACAATTACAAAATAATGAGAATGAGGCTTCTGAAGCATTGAATGATGCAAAAAGATATAGTAAAGATTTATTGCTTGATATGAACTTTGTTGATTCTTTTTATAATTTAGATCGTAGTCAATTGATTTTCTCTTTTGTTGCAGAAAACCGAGTTGATTTTCGTGATTTAGCAAAAAAATTAGCACAAAAATATAAAACTAGAATTGAATTAAGACAAATAGGTGTACGAGATAAATCAAAAAGAATAGGCGGATTGGGACCTTGTGGCTTGTTTTTATGTTGTAATTCCTTTTTAACTGATTTTAATAGTGTATCTATTAATATGGCAAAAAATCAATTATTAGCTCTAAATCCTTCAAAAATTAATGGCGTGTGTGGAAGATTATTATGTTGCTTAGGTTATGAAAATGAAACTTATAGCAAGTTAAAAAAGAATTTGCCAAAAATTGGAACAATTGTTGATACACCAGAAGGTAAAGGTAAAGTAGTAGCACTTGATGTGTTAAAAGAATCTTATCAAGTAGAAATAGAAAATAAAGGAATAATTAATATTTCAAAGGAAGAAAAAAATGGAAGTCTTGCATGATATTTTAGGATATAAAAATCGAAAAATTTATCAAGATTCAGAATATTTTTCTTTTTCATTAGATAGTATTATGCTTGCTAATTTTGTAACCATTCGTAAAAGAGATAAAAAAATAGTTGATTTATGTACTGGGAATGCAATTATTCCTCTTATTATGTCTTTAAGGACAACAAAACCAATTCTTGGAATAGAATTACAAGAAAAAATTAGTTTGTTAGCTCAAAAGTCTGTATCATTGAATCATTTAGAACAACAAATTTCTATTCTTTCTATGGATGTGAAAGATTTTGTAACACAAGAAAATATAGAACAATACGATTTAGTAACGTGCAATCCACCTTACTTTAAAATTAATGAGAAAAATTTTTTCAAAAATAGTTTAGAACAAACCATAGCACGACATGAGTTAAAATTAACATTAGAAGAAATGATTATTGTTGTAAAAAAAATATTGAAAAATGGAGGAAATTTTGCTATGGTTCACCGCTCCGAAAGATTACTCGAAATTTTTTCTTTGTTTCGGAAAAATGGAATTGAACCTAAACGAATTCGCTTTGTTTATGAAAATCCATTGAAGGAATCTAATCTAGTTTTAATTGAGGGACAAAAAGGTGGAAAAATAGGTTTAAAGATAGAAGCCCCTTTTCTTTTGTATAAGGAAAATGGTGAAAAAACAGAGGAATATTCACAGTTATTAGTTGAGGTGAAATCATGAAACAAAAAAGTTATGATGGAAGTGCAAGTTTATATTTAGTTCCTACTCCTATTGGAAATTTAGAGGACATTACGATTCGAGCATTAAATATATTAAAAATGGTGGATTTTATTTTATGTGAAGATACTAGAGAAACTAGTAAATTGTTAAATAAATATGAAATTAAAAAGAGATTGGTTAGTTGTCATGAATTTAATGAAGATAAGATAAAAACAGATGTAGTCAAACAACTTCAAAATGGAAAAAACATTGCCCTTGTAACAGATCAAGGAACTCCAATTATTAGCGATCCAGGCTATGTAGTTGTATCTGAGGCACTTGCTTATGGCTGTCATGTAATTGGTCTTCCTGGTGCAACTGCCTTTGTTCCGGCTTTGATTTCATCTGGGATAAATCCATCACCTTTCTTATTTTATGGTTTTTTAAATTCAAAAAATTCAAAACAAATAAAAGAGTTAGAGTTGTTAAAATCGGTAAAATATACAATGATATTTTATGAAGCTCCTCATAGGATAAAAAACACTCTTTCTAATATGCTTTCTATTTTTGGAAATCGAAGAATTAGTCTTCATAGAGAAATTTCTAAAATGTATGAAGAGATAATTCGTGGAAAAATTGATGAATTAATTCCAATTATAGAACAATTAAAAGGTGAATTTGTACTAATTGTAGAAGGAAATCAGGAAATTGTAAATTATCAAAATCTATCCATTATGGAGCATATGAAAATATATTTAGAGGATGGTTGTAGTGAAAAAGAAGCAATGAAAATAGTTGCGAAAGAAAGAAATGTAGCAAAATCAGTTGTTTATCAAGAATATTATAAAAATAAATAAAATTATTTCCCGGGAAATAATTTAATTGAGGTGATTTAGATGAAATTAATTGTAGGACTTGGAAATCCAGGACGAGAATATGAAAAGACTAGACATAATATAGGGTTTCAGGTGGTGGATCAATATATTAATTATAAGAATATTCCGAATCTTGTGTGGAAAAATAAATTTAATGGATTATATTTAGAAACAACATTATATCATCAGAAAGTAATTTTTTTGAAGCCACTTTCCTATATGAATCTTTCTGGAGGAGTTGTGGAAAGTTTTGTTCACTTTTTTAAAATTGATATTTCTGATATTTTAATTATTTCTGATGATTTAGATTTATTAGTAGGAAATTTTAAATTAAAAAGTCAAGGTTCTAGTGGTGGGCATAATGGTTTAAAAAGTATTGAACAGGCTCTTGGAACAAACCAGTATAAAAGATTAAAAATAGGAATTTCTAATAATAAAGCAATGGAAACAAAAGATTATGTACTGGGTAAATTTTCAAAAAAAGAACAGGATATTTATGAAAATCTATATTGTTCTTTCAATCAAATTTTAGATGATTACTTTTTGATTTCTTTTGAAGATTTAATGAGTAAATACAATCAAAAAAATAGGTGATATTATGAATGTTTTTGATCAAATGATTTCTATTGATATAAAAAAGAACATGGGTATGGTTGGTCTTACCAATGAATTTTTTTGTTTGTATTTAACTAAGATGTTAAGCCAGGAAAATAAAGATATTTTAGTTGTTGTGAATTCACTATATGAAGCAAATCAACTTTATTCTTCTTTAAAAAATTATACAGAGCAATGTTATCTTTTTCCTATGGATGATTTTTTAACGAGTGAGGCTTTGGCAATTAGTCCTGATTTGAAAATTCGAAGATTAGATACTTTAAATCATACATTTTATGATGATAAAAAAATTGTTATTACAAATTTAATGGGGTATTTGCGATTTTTACCACAGAAACAGGTTTATAAAAATTATTTATTAGAATTGGAAGTGGGAAATCATATTTCTCCTCAAAAATTAGTAGAAAAACTTATTATGAGTGGATATACAAGAGATACGATTGTAAATAAAACAGGGGAGATTGGGGTTCGTGGATTTATTGTAGATGTTTTTCCAATAGATGAAGAAAATCCAATCCGTATTGAATTCTTTGATGATGAAATAGAAGAAATACGCTCTTTTGATCCTGAAACTCAAAAATCAATCAAAAAATTAAATCAAGTTAAAATCAAACCTTATTTCGAATTCTTAGTAGAAAAGGAAGTAAAGGAAGAACATTTTGGAAAACAAAAATATTTGAAAGTATATGGGAAAGTTAATTCTATTTATGATTATTTAGAACAACCTATTACGATTTTTAAAGATTATGAACAATTAAAAATTAGTTATGGTAATATTATGAACGAAGTTGCTACATATAAAGAAAGTAAGGACGTTTCTTTCTCTTCTGATTATATGTTTTCCTTTAATGAAATTTTACCATCTTTTCCTATTTATTATTTATCTATTGATAATTTGGCAAGGAATCAAGATATTTCCTCTATTGTTAATTTTAATGTAAAAAGTATATCTCCATTTTCAGAAAACGTTGAGATGATTAATCAATTTATTCGCAATTCTATTGATACGGGGAAAACAATACTTATTTGCTTAAAAAATTATCAATTACGTAGTTTAGTAAAAAAATTAAATATGAAAGTAGTAGAATCAACATTAGAAAGCATAAAAATAGGGCAAGTAAATTTAATTGAAAAAGAGATAAATGAGGGGTTTATTTATCAAAACTTTGTGTTTTTATCAGCAAAAGAATTATTTTTAAATCGCGAAACAAAGAAGAAATATAATACTAAATTTAAATATGCAACAAGTATTAAAGATATTAATAAACTATCTGTAGGAGATTATGTTGTTCATAATATACATGGAATTGGAATTTATAATGGGATTAAAACTTTGACTTCTTCAGGCATTACAAAAGATTATCTTGAGGTTTTATATCAAGGAACGGATAAAATTTATATTCCTGTCGAAAAAATAGATTTACTATGCAAATATTCTTCTCAAGAAGGAAGTGTTCCTAAAATTCATAAATTAGGTGGAACAGAATGGCAGAAAACAAAAGCACGAGTACGTAAAAAAGTGGGAGATTTGGCCAATCAACTTTTATCTTTATATGCAGAAAGAGAATCAAGAAAAGGTTTTGCATTCTCTAAAGATTGTGCCATGTCATTGGAATTTGAACAAAACTTCCCTTATGAACTCACAAAGGGACAAATCATGGCTATTCAACAGATAAAGGAAGATATGGAATCTTCTACTCCTATGGATCGTCTTTTGTGTGGTGATGTAGGTTTTGGGAAAACGGAAGTTGCATTTGTTGCTGCTTTTAAAGCTATCTTAGATTCTAAACAGGTTCTATTTTTGTGTCCTACTACTATTTTATCTAACCAACATTATGAAAATGCAAAAATTCGGTTTAAAGATTTTCCTGTTTCTATTGCTTTATTAAATCGTTTTACTACACCAAAAGAGGTGAACAGAATTTTAGAAGGACTTTCTAATGGTACGATTGATTTAGTTTTTGGAACACATCGTTTATTGAGTGATGATGTTAAAGTAAAAAATCTAGGGTTACTTGTTATTGATGAGGAACAACGTTTTGGTGTAGTACATAAAGAAAAAATTAAACAATATAAGACGAATGTTGATGTATTAACTTTAACCGCTACTCCTATCCCAAGAACTTTACAAATGTCTTTGGTAGGAATTCGTAGTCTTTCTCTCATTGAAACTCCTCCTGTAAATCGATATCCAATTCAAACTTATGTAGTAGAAGAAAATGATCAGATTTTGAAAGATGCTATATATAAAGAATTATCTCGTAATGGACAAGTATTTGTTTTATATAACCGTGTGCAATCGATTGATGAAGCAATGTTTCGGATACAAAATTTGGTACCAGAAGCAAGGATTGTGAGTGCTCATGGACAAATGACAAAGAATGAATTAGAAGGTAAAATTTTAGATTTTATTCATCATGAGTATGATGTACTGGTTTGTACTACTATCATAGAAACAGGTATTGATATTCCAAACGTAAATACATTAATTATTTTGGATGCGGATCGATTTGGATTAAGTCAATTATATCAAATTAGGGGTAGAGTAGGGCGAAGTGATAAATTTGCTTATGCATATTTGATGTATCAGCCATTTAAAAGCCTTACAGAAACAGCGATTAAAAGATTAAATGTAATTAAAGAATTTACTGAATTAGGCAGCGGTTTTTCTATCGCAACTCGTGATTTATCTATTCGTGGAGCTGGAGATATTTTGGGTAGTGAGCAAGCAGGCTTTATTGATTCTGTAGGAATCGATTTATATTTGAAAATGTTAAATGAAGAAATCAATCATAAGAAAAATATAGAATCACGTGAAGAAGAAGATGATACTGATACAAAACCACTTTTAAATGTTACTACGCACATAGATGATTCATATGTTAATGAGGATGAATTGAAAATTGAAATTCATCAGAAAATTAATGAGATTGATTCTAAAGAAAAGTTTGATGAAGTAAAAGTAGAATTAGAAGATCGATTTGGTAAATTAGAGGAAAGTATCATTATTTATATGTATGAAGAGTGGTTTGAAAAATTAGTTAAAAAATTAAAAATTTCAAATGTTCATCAAAATAGAAATTCTATTGAAGTTGTTTTTCCTAGTAGTGTAGTAGAAAAAATTGATACAGAAGTGATTTTTATGGATGCTTTTTCTATTACTAATATGTTCCGCTTTATGAGTAAAGGTAGTAATTTAATTATTGTTTTAGATATTATAAAACTTGAAAAACATCCAGTATATTATTTAGTAGAACTATTGGATAAAATTTATAATAATTTTGGGAATAGTCTTGACTAATTTAGCAAAAAATTGTTAAATTTAATATACTAGGAGTGTAAGACATGGATACATTAGAAGAATTTAAGAAGCAGCATCTAAATAATTATCGGAAAGTAATCATAGAAAATATGCAAAATAATACACAAGTATTATTTGAAGAAGACATTCTTTCCTTGTTAAAAAAACCTCCCCTTGATTCTATGGATGTCATTAAAACCAAAATATTAGATATTGCGAAAAAAAATAAAACAATTTTAAATATAGAGGAACTAGAAAAAATTTTAAGTAATTATCGTAAGGAAATGATTCACTTTTGTAAGAATTTAAAGAAAATTCGAATGAATTATTTGGAACAAAAAATAGAAAGTTTATTTCAGACGCAAGAGGGAGAAATCAAATTAACTAGGAAAGATTTTACTTCCATAAATAAACAAATAAAAAAGGAATTAAAAGAAAAATTAAAACTAACTATACAAAAAAAGATTGTCAATAATGTAAACAATATGTTTACAGATAATATTGCTGAAGAAGCGAAAAAGAAAATTACCAACGATTTTGTAAAATTTATTTCAGGACCTTATCAAAGACAATTATTAGAAAATATTGATTTTAAAATTTTAGTGAAAGACACTACTTTAATGAATGGGATTAAAGAACAAACAGATCATTATCTATTTACTTTAGAAAATTCTAGACTTTTTCAAACAACGGAGAAATAAAGAATAAAAAAGGAACGAAAGAACGTTTCTTTTTTTGCTTTTATAGGAATATGGAAATATTTACCAAGGGAATTTTAGGGAATATTTATTATAATAATAGTGAGAGGTAAATATTAGGTATAAATCATAATAATCTAGGAAAAATATTAGTATGTAGAAAGTGAGGAATAATTGTATGAAATCAACTGGTGTAGTAAGAAGAGTAGATGATCTGGGAAGAATTGTTATTCCAAAAGAAATTCGACGTACTCTTAGAATCCGTGATGGAGAATCATTGGAGATTTTTGTAGATAGAGAAATGATTGCTTTAAAAAAATTTTCAAAAATGACTAATATAGAAGAAATTTCAAAACAACTAGCAGATATTATTCATAGCACAATTCAAAAAAACATTTTGATAGCAGACCGAGATCGTTTTGTTGCCGTGTCTGGGAATTTGAAAAAAAAATATTTAGATAAGAATATTTCTAAGATGTTAGAAAATATAATGAAGGAACGAAAAAACATTGTAGAATATAATAATCATGAAATAGAACTTTTGGAAAATGAGAAAGAAGTTTTTTCTTATGTCATTTGTCCTATCATTATGAATGGTGATGCAATCGGGCTAGTGTTGGTAATATCTGATAAAAATGATATCAGTCAATTAGATGAGAAGTTAGTTCAAGTTGCGTCTCAATTTTTAGGAAAACATATTGAAGAATAAGAAAAACTATGTTATACTATGGCCATAACTTAAAAGTTATGACGGAGAGTCTTATTTTTAGGAAATTTATAAAAGAGAACTCGGATGGTGGAAAAGAGAATAAATAGAAAAATAAGATATGGCTTCTGAACTACTATATCGATAGGTAGGTATAGTCGTAAATAGGCGTTAACTATTCAAGTGTATAATAGAAAGTTATTATAAAGTAAGGTGGTACCGCGAATATTTTTCGTCCTTATATTATAATAATTTTTTTATTTGCATAATTTATTTCATTGAAAAGAAGGGAGTTATAAATATGAAAAAAAGTTATTATATTTCAACGGCAATTGCCTATACTTCTGGAAAACCTCATATTGGTAATACGTATGAGATTGTTTTAGCTGATGCAATTGCGAGATTTAAAAGATATCAAGGTTATGATGTTTATTTTCAAACAGGTACAGATGAACATGGGATTAAAATAGAAGAAAAAGCAAAAGAGGCAAATGTTTCCCCTAAGGAATTTGTTGATAGTGTTGCAAAAGAGATTCGTACGATATGGGATTTAATGAATACAAGTTATGATCGATTTGTTCGTACTACAGATTCACATCATGAAAAAGTAGTACAACATATATTTAAAAAAATGTATGAAAATGGGGATATTTATAAAGGAGAATATAAGGGCCTTTATTGTACTCCTTGTGAATCTTTTTGGACAGAATCTCAGTTAGTAGATGGTAAGTGTCCGGATTGTGGTAGAGAAGTTTCTCTTCAAACAGAAGAAGCATATTTTTTCCGACTTAGTAAGTACCAAGATCGTTTAGAAAAGTATATTGAGGAGCACCCTGATTTTATTCAACCAGTATCTAGGAAGAATGAGATGATAAATAATTTTATAAAGCCAGGACTTCAAGATTTATGTGTTTCTAGAACATCGTTAAAATGGGGAATTCCTGTAGATTTTGATGACAAACATGTTGTTTATGTTTGGCTGGATGCATTAACAAATTATATTACAAATATTGGATATGATGTAGAAAATGAAACCGAAGAATTTAAAAAAAGATGGCCAGCAGATTTACATTTAATTGGGAAAGATATTATTCGTTTTCATAGTATTTATTGGCCTTGCTTTTTATGGTCTTTAGGTTTGGAATTGCCTAAGAAAATATTTGGCCATCCGTGGCTTTTAATGAATGACGATAAAATGAGTAAATCTCGTGGAAATGTTATTTATGCAGATGATTTAGTTAAAGAATTTGGTGTAGATGCTGTTCGCTTTTATTTACTTCATGAAATTCCTTTTTCTAGTGATGGAAATATTACTTATGAATTGGTAATTGATCGAATTAATGGGGAACTAGCTAATGTATTAGGAAATTTAGTTCAAAGAACGATTTCTATGGGAAATAAATATTTTGAGGGACATATTTCTAATAAGAAGGTACAAGAAACGATCGATTCACAATTTCTTGCTCATATTTCTTCTCTAAATCGAGTTGTAAGTGAAAAAATGGAAGAATTGCAGATTAGTGATGCTATTACAGAAATTTTTCAACTATTACGTCTTTCAAATAAATATATTGATGAAACAATGCCTTGGGTATTAGCAAAAGAAGACTCTAAACAAGACCGTTTAGAAACGGTACTTTATCATTTGTTAGAATCTATTCGTGTTAGTGCGTTATTATTAGAATCCTTTATGCCAGAAACTAGTCAAAAAATGTTAGAACAATTAAATACAAATTGTAAAATTTCTACTTTTGAAGAAAATCTATCTTATCATTTAGGTAGTCCATCTCCATTGTTTCAAAGAATTGATAAGGAAAAGTTTTTTCTAGAGAATGTAAAATAAATTGTCAATATAATAAAAAGTAAGAGAAAATTTTTTCTTTTGCTTTTTTTCTATGATATAGTGGAAATGCAGTCGCTTTTGTAGTAAATATATTTAAAGGAGAAATTTATGCAAAACAAATTAGAAAAGATGTTCTCTCTTGATAGTATGTATATTTCATTAGCAGTTTTTTTAATTATTTATATTTTTGAAGAGAAAAACATAATCGATGTCATTTACTTTTTTGTAGTTACTTTTTATTATATTAAAATTAAAATATATCGTTGGAGCAAACACCATTAATATATTATTTTTATTTAGGAGATGTGTTTAATGTTTATTGATACACACTGTCATATATCTCAGGAAGATTATGATAATATTGATTTCGTAATAAAAGAAAATATTGAATCAGGGATTGATAAGATTGTTGTTTCTTTATGTAGTAAGGAATCCATAGAAGAAGGAATCGAATTTCCAATGAAATATCCAATGATTTATTTGACGTTAGGGTATCATCCAGAAGAGGTTCTTTCTATTAATGATCAAGATTTAGAAACTTTGAAACAATTATTGCTTTCTACTCCTCATGTAGTAGGAATTGGAGAAATTGGTTTAGATTATCATTATGATAAATCAACAAGAGAAGAGCAAATTTTGTTATTTAAAAAACAATTAGCATTAGCAGAAGAATTACATCTTCCTGTTGTTATTCATAGTAGAGATGCAACCAAAGATACAATTGAAATATTAAAACAATTTTCAGTAAGAGGAATTATTCATTGTTTTAGTGGTAGCTATGAAACTGCTAAAATTTATCAATCCATGGGATTTTATTTAGGCATTGGTGGCGTTGTAACCTTTCAGAACAGTAATCTAGTTCAAGTGATAGAAAAGATAGGGTTAGATTTTATTGTGTTAGAAACAGATAGTCCTTATTTAACTCCACATCCATTTCGCGGTAAGAAGAATAGTTCAAAATATATTCCAGTTATTGCAGAAAAAATAGCGGAGGCTTGTAATACAGATTTGCAGACGGTTGCAGAAATTACTACGGATAATGCCGTAAAGGTATTTGACTTTACATAATTTTTATGATAATCTTTAGTTAATTATAAGGGGTAGAAAAATCGTGTGATATTTTCTATTTTATTTGTTAGGACGGATGTTATGAAACAACACTTTTCAAGAAGAATGGTTCGTGTTTTCTTTTTAATCCTTGGGTGTATTGTGATTTTTGGGGTTGCTCTTTACATGTATCTTTTTAAAAATATTAATTTAGATGCTGCTATTTCCCTACATAGTATTTCTGGGACAATTAATTTACAGATAGAAAATCGTTTACCAATTTCTGATACTGTTGGTCGCAAACTAGTAGATGGCCAAGAAAATAATTTGATTTATGGATATTCTGAATTTGTAGTTAAATCAGATGTTGATTATAAAGTTAATTATGAGTTATATTTAACAAAAAAAGAAGTAGAAAAAGAGATAAAGTCAAATTATATTAAGTGCTACTTAACAGATGAGAATAATCAACCAGTAGAAGGTTATGAAGAAAATAAAATACCTAGTTATTATGATTTAAAAGTCGCGAAAAAAGATTCCTCAGGGAAATTGCTTTATCGTGGAACTTTAAAACCTCACGAACAAAAAATACTCCGTTTGCGCATTTGGCTTTCTGATGCTTATGTAATTTCGCTAGAAGATAGAAGTTTTTCAATTCAAATTAGAGGAAAGGGAGTTTAGATTTATGCAGGAGCAAAGTAAAGTATCAAAAAATTTTATATTTACAATGATTGGAACAACGGTGGGAGTAATTATTCTCTTGATGGTTTTATTTGTAATTTTTTATGGAAAACCAAAAAAAGTGATAAAGCAAGATGTCGATGCAGGTAGAATCTCTTTGACTTATACAGATGAAAATCATGAGTTGTCCATTACAAATGCAAAAGTAATGAGTGATAAAGAAGGTAAAAAATTAGATAGTGCAGATCAATATTTTGATTTTACAATTAGTTCTACTGTATTAGATGAAGCTTCTTTAGAATATGAAATTGCTTTAGTAAAAGAGAAGTCTTCTTGTAATATTCCAGATGATAATTTGCATGTTTATCTTGAACATCAAAAAAGTGGTAGTTATGTAAAAGTTTCTGAACCAATGGCCTTTCAGGGTCAAACGAAAAAATCTGATTTTGGTTCTCCGAAAGGTGCTATGTCTCTTGCAAAAGTAGTGCGAAAAAAAGATGCCAATGATAATTATCGTCTTCGTATGTGGATGAGTGGAAATCTTCCGCAAACAGGCGAATATCATTGTACTATACAAGTATTTGCTTATGCTAAAGCAAAATAATTTAAATGAAATTAAATAACTGCAATGGTTATTTTTTTTGTGTAAAGTTTTTTCTTTTTCTTTCTAAATCATAGTTTTTTTCTCACATAAGTATTATAATAAAATAAACTAGGGGAAGGAGGAATAGGGTCATGGAAAATATTAATTCAGAGCAATTGACTTTTTTTCAAAAGTTTCAATATATTAGTAAATTTATTTTCCGTGCTTTTTTACTTGCCCTTTTTTTCTTCCTAATTACTTTCTTTTTCTTTTTTCTATATTATTTTGGAGATTTATTTTATAACACGAAACTAGGAAATCATAAAAATCCGTTATTTAATGCTTATGTAATTGTTTCTCCAAGTATGATACCAACAATAAAAGTAAAGGATGCTATTGTTGTAAAGCGAGTAGAAAAAGGAGACTTGAATATTGGAGATATTATTACTTTTACGTCCTCTGATCCTAGTTATTCTGGCATGACAGTGACTCATCGTATTGTGGGAAAACAATTAGCACAAACAGGAGAGTATGTATACCGTACAAAAGGAGATAATAATACAGTTGAAGATCGATCATTAGTAAGAGAAAGTGATGTTTTTGGACGAGTTATTTTGAAAATTCCTAAATTAGGATATATACAACAATTTTTGACGAATCCTGTTGGCTTTTTCCTTGCTATTTTAATACCTGTTTTTATCATTTTTGTATTTCAAATTAAAAGACTGGTGAGCATTGCTAAAAAGAAAGAAGAATTGAAAGGATAAATTTATTGCAATTTATGATTCTTTATTTTATGATATGATTTGTTGGGGATATATATGGAAAAATATAATATGAAATTTAAGAAAAAATATGGTCAGAATTTTTTAAAAGATAAAAATATTGTAAAGAGAATTGTTTCGCTTTCAAAATTAGATCAAAATTCTTTAGTAATAGAAGTTGGTCCTGGTGGAGCAATTATGACAAAAGAGTTGGCAAAACAGGCTGCAAATGTTTTAGCTTATGAGATTGATTGCGATTTGAAAGAAGAGTTAGCTTCTAGATTAGCAGATAATTCTAATGTATCTGTTTTATTCAAAGATTTTTTAGAAGCTGATTTAATGGAAGATGTCAAAAAATATAAGTACCAAACTTTATTTTTTATTAGTAATGTACCATATTATATTACAACACCTATTATTTTGAAGTTAATTCATAGTAATCTTTTCTTTGATAAAATTGTTATGATGGTGCAAAAAGAAGTAGGAGAACGATTTTGTGCCAATTGTGGTAGTAAGCAGTATAGCTCCATTAGTGTATTATTAAATTATTATTTTAATATAAAGAAGGAATTTTTGGTTTCTAGAAAGGAATTTATTCCAGAACCAAATGTAGATAGCATGGTACTTTCCTTTTCTCCTAAAAGGTTACTTCCAATGAAGGATTTTTCTTTTTTTGAAAAGTTGATACGGGATAGTTTTCAATATAAAAGAAAAACTATAAGAAATAATTTAAAACAATATAATTTAGAAATTATAGAAGAGGTATTAAAAAGACACCATTTTACTCTAAGTGTACGGGCAGAAGAGTTGCGTTATGAAATTTTTGTAGAATTAGCAAATGAATTGTTATTGTATTACAATAGTGAATAAGAGAAATTTAATCCATATATAAATTAAACAAAGAAAGTAATATTTCTTTTTTTTTGGAATAAAATTTAGTGGAGATGATAGTTTGGATTTTAGAATTGGGGACTTTGTGACTCGTATTTCTCATAATCATGATATCTTATTTAAAATTCTAGAAATTAATGGAAATGTTGCGATATTAAAAGGAGTTGACTTGCGGCTTTATGCAGATAGCGATTTAAAAGACCTTGTAAAAGCAAAAGGAGATCATGATAATCTTTCCGATCAACAAATTATTGAAGAAAATGTACGAGATATTCAATTAGATCGTAGTCAATATTTTTATTTACCTGGAAAAATTCTTCATATTGATGGAGATAGTGATTATTTAGAACGTTGTATGAAATTTTATAAGGATATGAATATTAAAGCAAATGGAATAACTATTGCTGAAATGGATATGGCTTATCGGATTGAAGAACTATTAAAAGAATTTAGGCCAGATATTGTAGTGATTACTGGGCATGATGCCTATTATGCAAAAAAAAAGGATGTCAAAGATTTAGGAAATTACCAAAATACGAAGAATTTTATTGAGGCAATTAAAGAAGCTAGAAAATATGAAAAAAGCCAAGATAAATTAATTGTAATTGCTGGTGCTTGTCAATCAAACTATGAGGAATTAATTAAAGCAGGTGCAAATTTTGCTTCTAGTCCGAAAAGAATTAATATTCATGCTCTTGATCCAGCTATTATTGCTTCTTCTTTAGCGCTGTCTGATAGAAATCAAAGTATTGATTTGATTCGATTAATTGAAAAAACCAAATATGGGAGTGATGGAATGGGAGGAATTATTACGAATGGAACAATGTATGTGGGGTATCCAAGATGACGATTGAAAAGATGAAAGAATTAGTAAAAAAGAATCAAGGAGAACTTCATTCCTTTCGTTTTCGCGGTACAAGAAATCAAGTGGATGAGTTCCAGGGAGTGATTACAGCAATGTATCCAGCGATTTTTATTATTACCTTAGAGGATTGCAAAGTAAAATCTTTTAGTTATAGTGATTTATTAGTTGATAATTTAGAAATTTTGGATTAGTGTTTCTTTCTTTTGAATAAATTCCTTTGTAGATGATAACTAATAAAAACAAAGGGAAAATATGGTAATAAAAAAAGTAATCGCACCGAAA